>JALZLY010000165.1 GCA_030858465.1 Deinococcota bacterium | reverse complement strand
CAGTAAAATTGTAGAACGGAAGCCAGTTGGCAAAGCCTCTTGGACAGATAGTAGCAGATATTTGGCGGTTGAACCCGCTCATGTGTATTTGTGCGCTTATCAATGGCAATGGGTGAGCCCACGGCTGCCGCATTGATGACCATCAACGCAGTGGCATCATTCAAACTCAGGCTAGAGGAGGGTTGGCTCAGCGGGAGAGCACTCGCTAGCCCCATGACCATATCGTGAATTCTAGGGTCAGTTCTAGGGTCAAAAGGGAAACCGGAGGCTTGATAACCTCCGGTTTTTGCGTTCCTGTCGTGGTGGGCGGTATAGGATTTGAACCTACGACCCCTCGCGTGTGAAGCGAGTGCTCTCCCGCTGAGCTAACCGCCCGAGCCTCGTCGGAGTAAGAGAATACACCTCCCCGGCGGGGCAAGTCAATGAGGTGATAGACATGCTGGGCCGCCTTTCTTGTCTTATTCGCCACGCGGCGATAGACTGGAGCTTAGTATTGCGACCCCATGAGGTCGTGTAGCAGCAGACACCGACCCATCCGGAGGAGGCTCGTCAACTGTGAACGAAGAGCTGTTAAGAGACTTGCAAAGTGCTCAGCAGGCCCTGGAGCCCCAATTCAAGGCCTTGCGCGACGCCACCGGCGCCCTCAAGGGGGCGATCAGGCTGGCGGCTGACGACAAACCCGACGCCCTGCCTATGCAAAAGGCGCTCGTCAAGCTGCAACAGGCTACCGCAGGCGTGGACGACGCGCGGCTTCAGGGCGCGGCCCGGAGCTTTCAGGCGGAAACGGAAAAGGCCCTTGACGCCCTCTCCTTCGAGTTCGCCAAAGACCTGAAAGAGAGCTTCGAGCGGCGGGGCATGGCGGTGGAGGGGCGTCCGCCGACCTTGGTGGTGGGCGAATTGGTCTTGCACATCGACATCGCCGCGCGCAAGGCCCAGTGGTTCTACGGCAAGGAGGCCTTGACCCGCCCGCTGCCGCTCTCGATCTCTACCATCATAAAGGCCTACGAGGGGCAGCGCAAGCTCATCCTCGAGCGCGACACCGAGCCGGCGGCGTTTCTGGGCGAGCTCTACAAGACCTGGGAGGGCGAACTCGCCAGCCGCGCCCGCAAGCCCCTCGGCAACCGCCTCAACCTGGTTGAGACCTACAGCAAGCTGACCCTAAACCGGCAGTCGGCTCGCTTCTGGAACGCGCCCTCGCGGAGCACCTTCAGGGACTACCCGCGCCCCCTGTTCGTGCGCGATCTGGTCCTGGTGCAGCCTTCACCCACCCTCAGCGCGGACGGCAAGGCCTACCGCCTGCGCCTGGGCACCGCCACCAAGAGCCAGGCCGACCAGCCCAGTCGCAGCGTCTGGGTGCCGAGCGGGCCGCTGGGAGGCGAGTACTATGCGGACATCACCTTCGAGGAGGCCTAGTGTTGCGGCCTTTCCCAAAGAATCCAGAAGTCAGAGCTCAGGGCTCAGGAGAAGACCTTGTGAATTCTGACGGCTGTCTCCTGGCTCCTGTGCTATGACCCTCTCCCAGCCCCTCGCCCGCCACATCGTCGAGACGCTCGGCGCTTCGGGCACGCCGCCCGCCAGAGGCGTGCAGCACTTCAACGTCGGCAACCGCTCGCTTATCGAGGCCTTGGACGCGTTTTACCTGTCGTCTTACCTGCAAGACGGCGGGGCGGCCTTCAAGATGGTGGTGGGCGACTACGGCAGCGGCAAGTCGCACTTTCTCTACTGCCTGCGCGACGCCGCCTGGGCGCGCGGCTTCGCCGTGGTCAAGGTGGACCTGAGCCCGGTCGAGACGCCCTACAACGACCAGCGGCTCGTCTACGGCGCGGTGGCTCGCAACCTCATCTGGCACGAGGAGGACGAGCACGCCAGCGACGAGCTCGGCCTGCCCCGCTTTCTGGAGGGGACGCTGCAGCGCGTCGTCGGCGACGTCTTGAGCCTCGAGACGGCCGCTCATCCCAACTACCGGGGGCTCATCGACACGCTCGAGGCCACCAGCATCGACGGCCCGGCCTACAAGGCGGCCATCTTGGCCTACCTCGAGGCGCTGATTCGCGCTCAGGAGGAGCGCTTAGAGGCGCTGTCGCGCTGGCTGCTCGCCGAGGACACCACCCCCGACGACACCAAGGTCTTGCGCGAGGTGGGCGTGACGGGCAAGATCACCCGAACCAACGCCTTTCGCATGCTGCGCTCGCTGGCCCAAGTGATCCGCGCGCTCTCCTACAGCGGCCTGCTCCTGCTCTTCGACGAGGTGGACCGCATGGCCAGCATCGGCGGCAAGGCCGAAAAATTGGCGACCGACAACCTGCGCGAGGTCATCGACCGCTGCCAGGGCGACCTGCCGGGGGCGATGTTCGTCTACGCCGTGCCGCCCCAGTTCTTGAACGACGTGGTGCCGCGCTACCCGGCCTTGCAGCAGCGCCTGCGGGCGCCGGGACGCTTTTCCAGGGCCAACCACTTCAGCCCGCAGATAGGCCTCGACAAGCTCGACTTGGGCGAAGACGAGCTGATGCTGGCGATCGGCGAAAAGCTCCTGTCCATCTACGAGATGGCCTTTGGCGTCAGCCTGGACCCCAAGCTTCAGCACGCCAACGCCGCGATCCTCGCCAACGTCGCCCGCGACGTGTTTTTGGATGTGAGCCACCGCCGCCTCTTCGTCAAAGCCTTCGTCACCGAGCTGTCCCGCCAGCACGCCGGCGGCGAGCGGCTCCTCAGCGAAGAGGAAGCCGTCGGTCTTTTGCGCGGCCAGGTGGACGAACTCCACAGTGGGGAGACGCCGCCCTACTGAGGGTGGAGGGATGCATGCTCGAAGCTTATGCGCTTAGGACCGAGAGAAGAAATCAGCAGTCAGGGCTCGAGAGAAAGAGCAGCAGGTCTTTTGGCTCCCGGATTCCGACTCTGTCTCCTGCCCCTTATGATCGGTGACGTGGTCGACCACCCCCAGTACGGCCGCGGCCGGGTCATGGCCGCCTACAGGGGCGGAGCGGAGTGGCTGGTGCGCTTCGAGAGCGGCCTGCGCTTCAGGCGGCCGCGGCAGGAGTTCAGCGGGCAGGAGTTCAGCGGGCAGGAGTTTAGCGGGCAGGGCGAGGCGGCGCCGGTGAGATCCCCTGCCTTTACGCCGCCGGCGCCGATGCCCAGGAGCCGGTTCGAAGCGCGGAGCCTGGTCGAGGCCTTGCGCGTCGGCGTCGCTCCGGCGCAGCACGTGCGGGAGCTGACCATCGGGCTCGAGAACGAGCGCCGCAGCCTGGCCGCGGGGCTGAGCGAGGCCCACGCCCAGGGCGGCGCGGTTCGCGCGGTGATCGGCGACTACGGCCACGGCAAGAGCCACATCGTCCAGCTCAGCGCCCAGGAGGCGCTGGCCCAGGGCTTCCTGGTGGCGACGACCAGCTTGGACCTGCTGGAACTGCCCCCTCACCGCGCCTTTGACATCTACAGCAGCCTGGTGCGGGACCTGCGCTATCCGGACAGTGACGAGCGCGGGCTCGGCCCGCTGCTCGAGCTCGCCGCCCAGCGCCGCGCCCACGAAGCGCTCGCCGCGGCCTCGCCGGGGCTCGACCCGCTGCAACTCGCGCTCGAGGCCTTTGCCGGCACCACCTCGTCACGGCAGCGGCGCTACTGGCAAGCTTGGCTGACGGGCGGACGCAGGCTGAGCGCGATGAACAAGCTCGTGCCGCCGGGAGAGAAGTTCCCAAGCATCTACAAGGTCGGCCACAACGCCCGCCAGGTGGCCTACCTCGTGAGCGGCCTCAGCGTCTTGGCGCGGCTCTGCAACTACAGCGGCCTCGCCGTCCTCATCGACGAGGCCGAGGCTTACTCGCTGCTAAGTGCCCAGCAGCGCCCCAAGGCCGGGCTCTTCTTCGCTGCCGTGATCTACGCCGCCTTACAGGACAGGCAAAACCGCCTCCAGGAGAGTACCTTTCCCCAGCACCGCTGGCGCGACTACCCGCTCGCCTACCCGCTTGCCCGTCCAGGGGGGCAGGCGCTGTTCTTTCTCTTCACGGTGACCCGGAGCGACAACCGCCTGCCTCTGGAGGACTGGCTGGGGCCTGAGGAGGTGCTGGAACTCGAGCCTCACCACAGCCCCCAGGAGATCGGCCAGTTTCTCCAAACCTTGCAGGGCTACCACGCCCAGGCCTACCTCTATGAGCCCGGCGAACGGCAGGGGCAAATCCGCCGCGCCGCCGCCGAGCATCTGGCGGCGGGGATGAGGAGCGGCCGGCTGAGCATCCGCGGCGTGGTGCGTTTGGGCGCCGAACTCTACGACCTGCTCTATCTCTATCCCGACTACGAGGTGGCCGATCTGCTCGAGGAGTTGCGCGAGCAGATGCGTTAAGCTGGTGAGCCACCCCCTCCGCACTGTCGGCTTCTCGTGCGGCTTCTCGTGCGGGGCCGAGATGCTCTCATGACGACCCCTCATCTGCTGAAATCCCAACTTTCCCACACCTGGCCCGCCTTTTTTGCGGGTCACGGCGCGTTTACCGAAGTGCAAAGGCGCGCCATTCCGGTGATCCTCTCGGGGCGAGATGCGCTGGTGGTGGCGGCGACGGCCTCGGGCAAGACCGAGGCGGCGATGGCGCCACTGCTCGAGCGTCACCTCGTGCACGAGCGCCAAGCCGGCCTAGCCGTCCTCTATATCTGCCCCACCAAGGCGCTGGTGCGCGATCTCTACGAGCGGCTGGCGCCGCCGCTGCGCGGCCTGGGCGTTACCGTGGCGATGAAGAGCGGTGACACCGCGCCGGTCTCGCGCCGCCGCCCGCCCACCGTGCTCATCACCACGCCCGAGTCCACCGATTCGCTCTTGACCCGCGCGCCGCGCCTCTTTGCGACGCTGAGCGCCGTGGTGCTGGACGAGATTCACCTCTTCGACGGCGGCCCGCGCGGCGATCACCTGCGCTGTCTGCTCAGGCGCGTCGAGACCATTCGCGGCTACGCCGAGCCGGGGCGGGCGCCCGCTCAGCGCGTCGCCCTCTCCGCCACCGTGGCGGAGCCGGAGGCCGTGGCGGGGCGCTATCTGAACAGTCCGGTGCTGGTGCAGGTGGCGGGTGGGCGCAAGCTCGAGGCCGAGCTCGTTGCCATCTACGACCTGGACGACCTGGTGACGGCCCTCGCCCGCCGCGCTACGCGCAAGATGCTGGTCTTCTGCAACACCCGGCACGAGGTCGAGGAGGTGGCGGCCTATCTGCGCGGGAGGTTGCCCTACGAGGCGGCCGTCTTCGTGCATTACTCGAACCTCGACCCCGCCCTCAGGCGCGAGGTCGAGGCGCAGTTTGCGGAGGCCAGCGTGGCGGTCTGCGTGAGCTCTTCGACCCTCGAGCTGGGCATCGACATCGGCAGCATCGACGAGGTGGCGCTGGTCGGGCCGCCGCCCACGCTCGGCTCGTTTTTGCAGCGCATCGGGCGGGGCGGCCGACGGGGCCAAGCGACCCGGGTGCTGTGCCTGACCCGCTCGCCCGCCGAGACGCTGCGCTTCGAGGCGCTTTTGAGCATGGCCCGGGCGAGCCACGCCAATCCCGACAGGAGCGATCATGACGGGAGCGATCATGACGGGAGCGAGCTCGGCAAGGGGGCGGCGCCAAGGCCCGGCTATCACTTTCGCCTCGCAGTCCTGGTCCAGCAGAGCTTCAGCCTGCTCAAGGGCAGCCCCACAGGTGGGCTCCGCTTCGCCGACTTGCGCCGCGTCGCCCCGGATGAAGTTGACGACGAGCGCTTATGGGGCCTGCTCCGCCACCTGGCGGCGACGGGCTACCTCAAGGTCGGCAGGCCCGGGGAGTGGCGGGCGGGACCCAAACTGAACGAGCTGGCGGACGAGCACGAGATCTACAGCAACATCGGCGGCGAGGCCTTGGGCACGACCATCATCGACGCCTACAGCGGGCGGGCCATCGCCCGGGCCGACCGCCCGCGCCACAAAGGCGAGAGGCTGCTCATGGGCGGGCGCTCGGTCGAGGTGGCCTGGCAGGACAGGTACAGGGTCGGCGTAGAGGGCCGGCGCGGCAGCACAGACGAGATGATGCGCTTTCACACCGCGCCCGTGGCGATTCCTGTGGAGGTCGCCCAGGGCGTCGCCGCGCGGCTCGGGTTGGGGCCGGGACGGTTGCCGTCATTGCCCGACGAGCGAGGCATGTGGCTCTTTCACTTCTGGGGCGACCTCTACGGCGACCTCCTCGCCGCCGTCCTCCGCGCCCACTTTACCCCCGAGGGCGCAGATGAGCCCAGCGTCGCCGCCTGGAACGAGTACTGCCTCTACCTGCCCTTCCCGCTGAGTACCCTGCCGCCCTGGGACGAGGGGCTCGCCAGGGAGGAAGCTCAGGGGCTGGCCGGCTATGTCGCGCGCCTGCTCGAGCTCGGGCGCTTCCACGTACTCTTGCCGCCCGAGCTTGCCGCGCACGGCGTGCTCGAGGGGCTCGACCTGCCGCGCCTGGAAGCGCTCTACCGCGCGGCGAGCCTTGTCTCAGCTCCGGCCGGCCTCCGCGCGCGCTTGCAGACGCTGCTTTAAAACTAGGGCGCCGCCAGGGCACGGCGCTGCGCCTCGGCCAGGGCCGCCTCGGGTGACATCTGGCCCCTGACCGCCCTCTCCAGGGCCTCCTCGAGGTAGCCCTGCCAGACCGCATAGGCGCCGACGCGCGGGCGCGTGGTGGCGTGCTCGAGCGAGTCCAACACCACGCGGCGCTGCGGGTCCTCGGCGTACCAGTCTGCTAGGAGCGGGACGACCGAGCGGCGCACCGGCAGGAAGTAGGAGGCCTCCACCCAGCGGCGCTGGTTTTCGGGCTCCACGACAAAGCGCCAGAAGGCGAAGGCGCCCTGCCGCTGCGCCTCGCTGGCGCCCGCGAGGACCACCATCTGCGTGTCGGCGAGCGGCACCCCCAGGCTCCCCGGGTTTGCGGGCACGGCGGCGACCCCGGGTTCAAAGGCGAGGTTGAAGCGCTCGCCCTGGGGAAAGTAGGAGAAGGTGGCAAAGGCCATCATGCCCTTGGTGCGGACGAAGTCGATGAGCGCCAGGTCGAGCTCGCCAAAGGAACGGGGAATCGAGTCGCCGCGCTCAGCCAGGCGCCGCAGCATGGTCAGCGCCTCGACCGCCTCGGGCGAGTCGAAGTTGGGCCGGCCCTCCTCGGTGACGACGCTGCCGCCCCGGGTCGACACCATCGTCTCGAAGATAAAGGCCATCGACACGTCGATAAAGCCCCTGGTATTGCGGGTGGTCAGCCGGGCGGCGGCCGCCTCGAACTCCTCCCAGGTGGTGGGCGGCGTCACCCCGAGCTGCCTGAAGATCGAGGCGTTGTAAAAGAGCACCGGCAAGGACATGTTCCAGGGCAGGCCGTAGCGCCCGCCCAGGTCACCGTAGTCCCAGAGCGCCGGGTAGAAGTCGGCGACCATGTCCTCGGGCAGCCTGCTCACCAGGTCACTCAGCTCGAG
>JALZLY010000164.1 GCA_030858465.1 Deinococcota bacterium | reverse complement strand
AGCTCGAGGACGCGGCGGCGCGCGCGGCGGCGGCCGCGCGCTGCCGGGCCCTCGACCTCTCGGGCATGACCGAGCGCCTGGCGGACTATATTATCCGCTACAGCTCGAGCGGCCCGCCCGCGACGCGCCTGCGCCAAGGCCTGGCATGAAGGTGACGGCGTGAAGCGGACGCTTGGCGCGCTCGTCCTGGCCCTGGGGCTCAGCCTGCTGGGCATCTATATCATCGGCGGGCCAGCGGTCCTCGAGGCGCGGACCTACACCCTGCCGCAGTGGAACGGCGCGCTGCTGCTCTTTTGCGTCTTTGCCTTCGTCAGCCAGTGGCTCTTTCCCGCCCTGCGGCTGGTGGTGCTGGCCAAGGAGCAGGGCTACCCCGTGCCCTACCGGAGCGCCCTGCTCATCCATCTGGTGACGGTGTTGTCGGCGGCCGTCACGCCGAGCGGCTCGGGCGGCGGTCCCGCCATCGTGGCGGGCTTTGCAAGCCTGGGCGTGCCCTGGGGCCGGAGCATCGGCATCGCCATCCAGCTCTTCGTGCTCGACCTGGTGTTCTTTTCCTGGGCGGTGCCCTTGAGCCTGGTCTTCCTCATCGCCTCGGGCATCATCGCCTTGCCGCTCAACATCATCGTCTTGGCGGTCGCCAGCGCCGGCCTGGCGGTCGCCGGCTCGGTCGTCCTCGGCCGCTACCCCAGGCTGGCCGTCCGCCTCATGCTGTCGCTGGCCCGGCGGCCGCTCTTGACCAGGTTCAGGGGCCGGATACAGGCGGCGGCCAGGGACTACTACCGGAGCACCCGGGTCTTCATGGGCCTGCCGCTCGCTCCCTGGTTCAACCTCCAGGTCCTGAGCGCGCTGGGCTGGCTCATCAACTTCGCGCTCTTCTGGGGCCTCGTCAACCTCTACCACGCGGTGTCGCCGCTGGTCATCGTGGCGGTCTTGAACATCACCACGCTCATCTCCTTTGTCATCCCCACGCCGGGCGCGGCGGGTTTCATGGAGGTGGCGGTCGGCTACGGCACCAGCTCGCAGGTCTCGAGCGCCGAACTCGCCCCGGCCCTCTTGCTCTGGCGCCTCGCCTCCTTCTACTTTATCTACGCGGTCGGCCCGCTGGCGGGCTGGCTGCTCTTCTCGCGCGGCTGGAGCGCCCCCCAGCGGGGCCGGCAGCAGGGACGGGCCAAGCCCAAGGGGGGATAGTCGCGGCTATTTGCGCGCCCTCTTGAGCCCCGCCGCCTTTGAGAAGTAGGCGTCCTTGACCGCGTCGGGCAGCCAGGCCATCACCCGGCTGGGGATGGCGTCCAGGGTGCCGTAGGTGCGCGCCTTGCCGCGCTTGGCGAGCGCTACACGGGTGATCACGGCCGCGACCTTGGCGGGGTCGGTGGCGGTCGCCTCGCCCCACAGCGAGCTCTCCATAAACGACTCGAGGTAGGGCTTGTAGTGCGCGCCGGAGCGCGCTATCGTCTCGCGCAAAGCCGCCTTGGCGCGCCCCGCGAAGGGCGTCTTCATGGCGCCGGGCTGGACCACCGCGACCTCGACGCCGAAGGGGCGCAGCTCGAGCCTGAGCGCGTCGGAGAGGGCCTCCAAAGCGTACTTCGAGGCCGAGTAGGCGCCCATGAAGGGCGTCACCAGATAGCCGTTGGTCGAGCTCACGTTGACGATCCTGCCCCAGCCCCGTGCGCGCATCGCGCCCGCCACCGCGCGAGCCGTCCTGATGGGGCCGATGGCGTTGACCTCGAACTGCAGGGCGATCTCCGCCATCGGCTGGTCCTCCAAGGGGCCGGGCCTCAACAGCCCGGCGACGTTGATCAGCAGATCGACGCTGGCACCCGCCGCTTCGATCCGCGTCAAGGCCGCCCGGACGCTCTCTTCGGAGGTCACGTCGAGAGCCAGGGTGTGGACGCCCTCCTCCTGCAGGGGCGCGAGCGCCGCCTCGTCTAAGTCCGAGGCCCAGACCGTGACGCCCGCGGCCTTGAGCTTTCTGGCCGTCGCCATACCGAGACCGCTCGCCGCGCCGGTCACCAGGGCGACCGAACCGCGCCGCAGTAGGCCACTCGCGCGCAGCCAAGCTTCGGTCCGCGCCATGCCCTCGTCCAGACTCACCTCGGGCTCGTAGCCGAGGAGCCTCCTGGCTTTGTCCGAGGAGAAGGTCGCGCGGCTCGTCATCACCCCTACCATCTCCGGCAGGACTTGCGCGCGCTTGCCGAGCAGCTTGTTGACTCTGGCGGCGGCAGCGGCGCCGCCCCGGGCGACGGGCGCGGGCAGGCGGCGCAGCCGGGTCCCGGCCATCTTCGCGTAGGCGCCCATGAAGCGGTTCCAGCTCACCGCCTCGCCGCCGACGTTGAAGGTCTCCCCGGCCGCCTCCGGCGCGAAAGCCGCCCTTTCGAAGGCTTGGGCCACGTCATCGACGAAGACCGCGTCGGCCAGACTCTCGCCGCTGCCGATGACCACGGGCAGGCCCTTGGCGATGGCCTCATAGGGGGTGATCGTCCAAGACGGCGAGGCCGGGCCGTAGATCATGGTGGGGCGGAGGACGACGAGCTCGATGCCCGCCCGCTCCGCCTCCTCCTTGGCTACCTTCTCGGCAGCGATTTTGGTGTCGCCGTAGAGGTCGCCGACCGCCCAGGGCGCCCGCTCCTCGGTGACGACGCCGTCCTGTACGGGGCCGTAGACGGCCATGGAGCTCGCCAGGACCACCCGCTTGGCGCCCGCCTGGGCCGCCGCCCGGACCACCTTGGTGGTGCCGCCGATGTTGACGGCCGTCGCCAGCCTCTCATCGAAGGGCTTGCCCATCCAGGCCGCCAGGTGAAAGACCACCTCGCAGCCCTCCACCAGGACCTCGAGGTCACGCTCTTGGCGCACGTCCCCTTTGACGGGAACGGCGCCCAGTCTTTCCAGCGCCGAGAGGTCGTCCTCCTTGCGCGCCAGCGCCCGAACCGTGACACCCCTCGCCAGCAGGCGTCTGGCCAGGGCCATGCCGAGTGAGCCACCCGCTCCCGTGATCGCCACTTGTTGCGTCGTTTCCGCCATCGTCCGTTCCTTTCAAGTTCACGTGCCGCGGTTCAAAGTGCCGTGCTTTGGAGTGCAGTGCTTTAGTGTGCTTGCTTTAGCGTGCTTGCAGAGGTGGCCGCGCTGTGTCCGCGTCGGTGAACCCGGCCGCGCGTACAGTCACGATCCACCGGGCACCCGGTGCAGCCGCACAGCTCGGGCCACCCGGCTCGAGCACGGTTGACATGCTAACGCGCCGGGGAGCCGGAGGCTGTTTCAGGGCTAGGTGAACGAGGAGACGGCGCCGGAGGCGATCTGCGCTTTGCAGCGCAGAAGGGTTGCCACAGCCGTGCTATAGTCCTCGGGCGATGCCGACACGCAAAAGGCTTACCGTTGCCCTCCAAGCTCTGGACTATCCGCCCGACACCTTTATCTCCAGCGTCGGCCTCTACACCAAGGCTCTGGCCGGCGCGCTGGCCAGGCGAGGCCACCGGGTTCACGTCTTGAGCCGCGGCGGCACGGGTGACGGTGAGGTGGCGAGCGCCGAGAGCGAGAAGGGCCTGATCACCGTTCACCGGCTGAGCTCGAGCCCCAGCCTCTACTTGGAGAACATCAGCCTGGCCGCCATCTTGCAGCTGACCACCGCGGCGGCGGCCGAGTGGCGCTACCGGCGCCGGCTCGCCGCCAAGCTGAGCGAACTCGTCGAGACTGAAGGCGTCGATCTCATCGAGGTGGCCGACGCCGCCATGGAGGCCGTGCTCTACAGGCCGTGGACCTACCCGCGGGTGCCCTTCATCGTCAGGCTGCACGGCCCGATGGTCGCCTTGGACCTCTTCGACCGTCACATTCCGGGCCCTACCCGGCCCGTCATCAGGTGGGCCGAAGGGCGGCTCTTTCACAAGGCCACCCACCTCACCGCGCCCAGCCGCAGCGCCGAACGGCTCTTCCGCAAGGAGATGGGCCTGGGCGACAAGGCGATCACCGTCTATCCCAACATGCCCACCTTCGATGTCGGCAGCGTCACCGCGCCCGCCAGGGAGGACCCCGACCTCGTGCTCTACGTCGGCCGTCACCTGCCCATCAAGGGCGTTCACCTGCTCTTTAGGGCGATTCCCGGGGTGCTGCAAAGGCGACCCCACACCCGCTTTGTCTTCGTCGGCCCCGACGGCCCCACCACCCAGGCCTACGCCTCGAGCCAGAAGTACCTGTTGAGCCTGCTGCCCGCGCGCTACCGTCACGCCGTTGAGTTCACCGGCTACCAGCCGCTCGAGGACGTCGCCGACTTCTACGCCAAGGCCGCCGTCTGCGTGATTCCCTCGCTCTTCGAGTCCTTTGGCTACACCTGTTTGGAGGCCATGATGCACGGCAAGGCCATCGTCGCCACCCCCACCGGCGACATGGCGACGATGCTCGACCACGGGCGTTGCGGCCTCATCTACACCCCAGCGGCAGCAGGCGGCGCGGGCGGCAACACGAGCGGCGACTTGAGCGCGCACATCGTCAGGCTCCTGGGGGACCCCGAGCTGCGCCGGTGCCTCGGCGGGGCCGCGCGCGAAAGGGCGCTGGCCTGCTACCACCCCGACCTCATCGCCGCGCAAGCCGAGAGCTTTTACTACCGGGCCATCGCCGAGCAGCAGGCCACCTGCAAACCCAAGAGCCAAAGGGGCTCAGGCCGGAAAGCAGGCTAGGCGCCGCTCGGCACGCCGCTAGCGGAGCGCGCCGCCGTCAGCTCCCGGTAGAGGCGCTCGAGGAGCCGGCCGCTCTCGAACACGTCGTGCCGCTGCGCCAGCGCCAGCGCATTGTCCTGGTAACGCCTGAGCCGCGCCTCGTCCCCCAGCAGGCCGAGAATCGCCCGCGCCGCCGCCTCGGGCGCGTCGGGCCGGTAGAGCAAGCCGCAGTCGGCCTCCAGGGTCCACTCGCCCACGGCGCTGCTGGCGTAGTCCGCCACCACCACGGCGCAGCCCCGAGCGGCGGCCTCGAGGGTGGCGATGCTCTGCAGTTCGGTCGGCGAGGGCATGATGAAGAGGTCCGCGGCGAGGAGCAGCGCCCCCTTGTCCTCTTCGGAGACGTAGCCCAAAAACACCACCTCGTCCTCGAGGCCGAGTCTCCGGACCTGCGCCTTCATGCTTGCCATGAGGGGTCCCGTTCCGGCGATCGCCAGGAGCAGCCCCGAACGCTCCGCCGCCAGCGCCGCGGCGATCTCGATCATGCCCTCCGGCCGCTTTTCCAGAGACAGCCGGCCCACATAGGCCATCAGCCGGGTCTTGCCGCCCGCCAGCAAGCGGCCGCGCAGCACCTGGGCCCTCGCCTCCTGCTCGGGGCCCCTGGCGGGCAAGTAGATGCCGCAGGACACCGTGTGGAGAGGGCGGTGGGTGTAGCTCTCGGCCAGGCGCTTGGCAAAGGCCGTGGGCACGACCAGACAGTCCGGCTGGCGGTAGAAAAAGCTGTACCAGCGCCGCAGGGCCGCCGTGATCAGGGCGCGGCCGCGCCCGAAATGAAGCGCGGTGCTCTCCTCCTGGGCGTAAAAGCCCACCGCGCTCGGAACCCCCCGGTGCCGCGCCATCATAAGGACCATCAGGGCGAAGGGGGTGGGCGTGTTGACATGGACGACCTCGGCCCAGTCGAGGGCTTCAGCGATCAGCTCGCGCCGTGGCCGCACGAAATGCGTCATCTTGTCGCCGGGCCGCCAGACGGGCAGCCGCGTTACGCTTACCGGCGGCGGCGGCGAGGTGGGCTGCCGCTCCTCGCCGGCCAAGACGCGGATCTCGTGGCCCAGGGCCAAGAGGGCCTCAATATGGCCGTGGGTAGAGCTCGCCTGCCCCCCGTAACCAGGATAGAGATCGTCGGCCACAACAAGAATACGCATCGTTTTCTCACATCCTCCTCGAGGTCCTGCTCTTTGAGGTCCTGCTCTCTCCGCTCCTAGGCGGAGGCGGCAAGCTATCAAACTATATGCCACGAGCAGGGTAAGGGCGGCGCTTCCCCCAACCTTCTGGCCTTTGCGCCACCAGGCGGCAAGGCCTTGAGTCGACCGACCGGGCCAGCGTGCCTTAAGTCCGGGAAGGCCGGGTATCCCGGCTGAGGTGCCGTCAGGGTCGCCGAACACGCGCTGGAGCTTCACGGTCCTCATCGAACCGGTGGGAGCTTTACATCGTGCCGGGGTCATCCTGAAAGGTCGCGCTTTGGCCTCTGACGGCCTCACGGGGTTGGTAAGCTCTCTTGCGCCGACCGCGTTTGGAGACCTGTTAAACTCTTAGCTTAGACTCGAGGGAGCTTTAACCACACCGTGTTTGAAACGCTAGGCCACTTTGTCAGCCTCCACCCACGACGCATCCTGGCGTTTTGGGCGATCGTCTTCATCCTCTCGCTGCCCTTCGCGCGCCAGGTCGGCACCGTCTTGACCGCCGAAGGCGACGTCGCGCCCGGCAGCGTGGCCCAGCAGGTCCGCGACATCATCGGCCGCGAGTACGGCACCGCGCCGCGCTACCAGCTCCTGCTCGTGGCCGACGCGGCCAGCCTGGTCAACACCGAAACCGACTACCGGGCGCGCTTCGACCGCACCGTCGACAGGGTCGCCGCCCTGGGCGCGGTCAGCCAGGTGAGCGACTACCGCAGCGACTCCTCGCTGCCCCTGCTCTCGCCCGACGGGCGCTCGAGCATCGCCATCATCGACCTCTCGACCACCGACGGGCTCGAGGCCCGCGCGGCGGCCGGCGCCATCGAGGAGATCCTGCCCGACGAGGGGCCGATCGACTTCTACCTGACCGGCGGCGCGGCCGTGGACCGCGAGCTCCAGCTCATCAGCCGCCGCGACGCCGGCCGCGCCGAGCTCTTCGGCCTGCCCATCAGCCTGCTCATCTTGGCGGTCACCTTTGGCGCCGTGGTGGCCGCGGCCCTGCCGCTCTTCGTGGCGGTGGGCTCGATCACGCTCTCCTTTGCCGTCCTCTACGGCCTCGGCCAGTTCATGGCCTTTGCGGCCTTTGCCCAGATCGTGGTAACCATGCTCGGCCTCGCCACCGGCATCGACTACGCGCTGCTGATGGTCAACCGCTTTCGCGAGGAGTTGGACCGGCACGGCGAACCAAGGCGCGCGGCCGCCACCACCACGGCTACCGCCGGGCGCGCCGTGGCCTTTAGCGGCCTCACCGTGGTGGTGGCCCTCTCGGCGCTGCTCATCCCGCCCCTGGCCTTTATCCAGTCGATGGGCGTCGGTTCGATGGTCGTCATGCTGATGAGCGTGTCGCTGTCGCTGACCGCCCTGCCCGCCGCGCTCACCCTGCTCGGCCACCGTGTCAACTGGCTCAAGCTGACCCGGCGCGTGCCCGGCCAGCGCAGCCGCCGCTTCTGGCGCGCCCAGGCCGAGCGCATCATGAAGCGGCCCTGGGTCTGGGCCGGGAGCGGGACGCTGCTCCTGCTCCTCTTGAGCCTTCCCGCCCTGACCATGCAGGTCGGCCTCTCGGGGGTGCGCGGCCTCACCGAGGACACCGCCGCCCGCCAGGCCCAGATGGTGCTCGAGCGCGTCGAGCTCGACGGGCTGCTGAGGTCCTTCGACGTGCTCATGGACTTTGGCGAGCGGGGCTTTTTTCACCCCTCGTCGGTGCGCCAGGTCGCCCAGTTCAGCCGCGCCAGCGCCGAGCTAGCGGGCGTCGAGCAGGTCTACGCGCCCACCACCACCGGGCAGGTGCCGGGCCTGTTGATGCGCCAGTACTACGCCAGCCGCGCCAGCGCCGACGTGAGCCCGCTCCAGAACCTGGTCGAGGCGACCGTCAGCCAGAACGACCGCTACGCCCTGGTGCGTATCTTTCCGGTGGCCTCGGTCCTGCCCTGGCAGTCGGCGGGGCTCGACAGCCAGCTGCAAGCCTTGGCGCAGGACTTCAACGTGAGCGTCCTGGTCGGCGGCGACTACGTGGCCGAGGCGGAGTGGGCGAGGACGCTCTACACCTCCTTTCCCTTGGCCGTCGGCCTCGTCTATTTGATCACCTTCGTCCTCTTGAGCCTGGCCTTTCACTCGCTGCTCATCCCCTTGAAGTCCATCGTGCTCAACACCTTTACCGTGGGCGCGGCCTTTGGCGTGATCACCCTCGTCTTTCAGCAAGGCTGGGCGGCTTCCCTCTTCGGCATCGACGGCGGCCTCGGCTTTATCGAGACGAGCGTGCCGATCTTCATCTTCGCCATCGTCTTCGGGCTCAGCATGGACTACGAGGTCTTCCTGGTCAACCGCATCTACGAGGCCCACCGCCGCGGCGTCGCCGACCGCGAGGCGGTCATCTACGCCATCACCTCGACCGGCGGGGTGATCAGCAGCGCGGCCTTGATCATGATCGTCGTCTTCTCGGTCTTCATGTTCAGCAGCGTCGTCTTCATCAAGACGCTGAGCCTGGGCCTCACCGTGGCGATCCTCTTGGACGCCACCGTGGTTCGGCTGGCGCTGGTGCCCGCCGTCATGCGCCTGGCCGGGAGATGGAACTGGTGGCTGCCCCGGCCGATGGCGCGCCTCGCCGACCGCATCTCGCTCAGCCACGACTAAAGGGCCGCCGCCGAAAAGCGCTCTAGGCCCTAACCCCGTGCGCGAACTGAGGCATGGGCTAGTCAGCTGAGACTGCTCGAATCCTCCCGGCACCACCATTTTGTTGGGGCCTGTGACCCTGCACCAGGCACTCGACGCGGCCGTAGCCCACGCCGAGGAGGCCAGGGAGACCCTGAACGCCGCCTATGCCCTGACGCCCGCCGAGGAGCTGTGGGAAAAGGACATCTACCTGGACGGTGAGTTGGTCGAGCGCAGCCGGATCTCGCTCGAGACCGCCGTCAAGCTGATGCGCGGCCCGCGCGGCGCCGGCGTGTGCCTCGTCGGCGCCGCTGAGGTGCAGGGGGAGAACAGGCTGCGAGTTCGAGCGTTCATAGGCTCAAGAGCTTCATAGGCTCAAGAGCAGCGGTCCGAGACGCCTTGGGCCGCTGCCCAGCTATCCAGGCGGACCAGCCGCCGGTTCCGTCCGCGCTAGTTCTGTCCGCGCCCTTGGCGACTGATCTCGTCGGCGGGATACTCCTCGTAGCCGCCCTCGTCGGTGATCATCTCGACGGTGCCTTTGAGGGGGTTCAGCTTGACGACGCGGCCGCAGCTTCCGCTGCTGTGACAGCCTTTGCTGCCCTTTTTGGGCATGCCCTTGATGAGTTCCTGATAGACGGGGTGCTCGTACTGCAAGCAGCACATGAGCCGGCCGCAGGGCCCGCTGATCTTCTCGGGGTTGAGGGGAAGCTGCTGGTCTCGAGCCATGCGGATGCTCACCGCCGTAAAGGTCTGCAGCCAGGTCGAGCAGCACGACTCGGCGCCGCAGGCGCCGATGACGCCAAGAATCCGCGACTGATCGCGGGGGCCGACGTTGTTGAACTCGACCCTGGCCTGAGTGTGGTTCATCAAGACGCCGGCCAAGACCCGCAGCGGCACCTCCCTTTCGGCGCTGTAGTTGACCACCAACAGGCTCTCGTCGAGGGTGAACTCGAGGCTCAAGAGCTTCATCTTGGCGCCGGCCTCACGGGCGCGGGCTTTCAGGAGCCACTTGAGGTCCTCGGCGCGGTCCTTGAGCGCCTGCCACTGTGCTTCATCCTCGCTGGCTACCGGGCGCACGTAGTGGCCGCTCGGCTTGGGGTGGTCGGCCGCTAGGGTGCGCACCAGGCCAAGCTCCAAACCGCGCCGGGTGCTCACGATGCAGCGCACACCCACCTCGGGCGGCGCCGGCGGCGCCTCGACGTAGTGGAGTTTGGGGCCGTTGTCAAACCGAATACCGATGCATTCGGGCATGGGTCCTCCTTGAGACTGCGAGTTTCGCTCGGCCACAACCGCGTTGATGGTAAGTTGGCGAGCAGACGGCTATCTCGCAGTGGCCTGATCATAACGTCACGAGAGAAATCCGCTGGTCGCGCCCGTCATAGCCTTCCGGCCATGACGTCCAAAGTTGCTGCTGCTAAAGTTGCTGCAAAGTTGTTGCTACAGGGACCTGGTGGTACGCTCGAGCAGGGAGCCTAATCATGATCGACCTCGGTCACGTTTCGCCCGGTCAGCCTCTACGCGTCATCATCATCATTAGGTGAACCATCCTCAATAGGTGAACCATCCTCCCGAAAGCGAGGCTAGACAAGCCGGCGTTGCGCCACCGGCCTATACGTCAGCCTGTGCTCGGGGCAGGGGCCATAATCTGTCAGGCCTTGCAGGTGGACGCTCGAGCCGTAGCCCTTGTTCGAGGCGAAGCCGTAGCCGGGATACACCGCCCCCAGCCCCAGCATGAGCCGGTCGCGTTCGGTCTTGGCAAGAATGCTGGCGGCCGCCACGCTGAGGCTCAGGCCGTCGGCCCTGGGCGGCGCCGACACCGGACCGCCGAAGTCGAGCCTGAGGTAGTCGGTGACCAGCGCGGCAGGCTCGAGCGCGATAGGGCCACAGGCTAGGACATCGTCGGCCCCCTCTCCCCCGAGCGCCGCCAGCGCCCGGCCCGCCGCCAGGTGGGTGGCGCCGAGGACGTTGAAGCGGTCCACCTCCCGCGCCGTCGCCAAAGCCACCGCCCAGGCCAGCGCCTGGGCCTTGACCTCGTCCGCCAGGCGCTCGCGCCGCGCGGCCGTCAGCCTCTTGGAGTCGTCGAAGGGATGCTCGCCGTAGGGCAGGACGACCGCCGCGGCCACCACCGGCCCGGCCAGCGCGCCGCGGCCGGCCTCGTCGACGCCGGCGACAGGGCTGTAGCCGCGCGTCCAGAGGGCCTGCTCGAGCGTCCAGCCGGGTTTTGAGGGCGCCGCAGTCGATGCCACAGTCGATGCCACAAGCCATCATCGCATGAACGGCGAATGTGCGCACCGGCAGGCGCGAGCGGCCGAGACTTGCTAGCATGGAGCTTGATGGTACCGTTTGGCCTGTCGTTTGCCCTGCCCTGGGTCTTTTTGGGCCTGCTGGTGTGGCTGGTCTTGCCGCGCCGCCGGGGTTGGGGCTTGCGCCTCTTGGCGACGGCCCTCGTCTTAGCGGCTCTGGCCCAGCCCTCGATCAGCCAGCCCAGCCAGCGCGTGGCGCTTCTGGTCGATGTGTCCGAGAGCGTCGGCGAGGAGGCGCTCGCGGCCGCGCGGCGCTTCGACTTCTCGAGCGTGCAGGAGGGCATGGACGTCATCTACTTCGCCGAGGACGCCGGGCTCGCCGAGGAGGGACTAGCGACGCCCAGGGACCGCAGCCGCTTTTTGAACTTCGGCCGCACCGACATCGCCCGGGCGCTACAGGTCGCCCGCGCTTTCGAGGCGCAGCGCGTCCTGCTGATCAGCGACGGCATCGAGTCCCAAGGCGACGCCCTCCTGGCCCTACCCGGCGTGCCCGTCGATGTCTACGGGGTGGCGCCGCTGCCCAACACCCGCCTCGTGCGCCTCATCGCGCCCGACGAGGCCAGCCCCGGCGAGACCGTTATGGTGACCGCGGTGATCGAGTCCGACCAGGAGGCCGAAGTGATCCTCCGGCCGCGCGTGGGCAGCGAGGACCTGGAGCCTATCCGCCGCAGCGTGAGCCCCGGACGCACGCCGATCTCCTTTTCCTTTGCCGTCGAAGAGGCCGAAAACATCCGGCTCACCACCAGCCTCGAGGTCGATTTCGAGCAGCCGGAGAGCGACGACGCGCTGGCCGCGGACATCGCCGTCACCGAGAGCCAGGCGGTCCTGGTGGTGGGCGACCCCGCCATGGCCGAGTTGCTCAGCGCCCAGGGCTTTACGGTCGTAGCGGGCAGTCCCGAGGACATCACCCGCCCCTTTCCCTACGGCGCCGCCATCATTCGCGAGAACTCGAGGGCCTTTACCGCGGGCCAGCTCAGCTTTCTGGAGGACTTCGTGCGGGGCGGCGGGGGCCTGATGATGACGGGCGGCGAGGCGAGCTTCGGCCTGGGCGGCTGGTACCGCACGGCCGTCGAAGAGATCTTGCCGGTCAGCACCGACCTGCGCACCGACGTCGAGTTTCCCATGGTCGCCACCGTCGTGGTCTTCGACCGCTCAACCTCGATGACGGCGGGCCGACCCACGCGCATCTCACTGGCGCGGCAGGGCGCCATCGACCTGGTCGAACTGGCGCACAGTGACGACCTCCTCGGCCTCATCACCTTCGACTCGACCCACGAATGGCACTTCCGGCCCCGGCCCGCCACCGAGCGCGGCAAGCGCGAGATGTTGGAGGCTATCTTGCGCATCCAGCCGCAGGGCGGCACCATCGTCGGCCCGGCCTACGGGGAGGCCATCGACGCCCTTCGCGACACCGACGCCGCCATCAAGCACATCATCCTGCTCACCGACGGCGAGTTTTTCGACGGCCGCACGCCCTTCTCGACCGGCCCCCGGCCCGACTTCGTGGGCATGGCAGCCGAAGCGCTCGAGGACGGCATCACCACCACCACCATCGGCACCGGCGAGGCGGACTTCGACATCATCGAGCGCATGGCGCAAGCGGGCGGCGGCCGCTTCTACGCCGCGATCGACACCACTACCCTGCCGCAGATCTTCACCAGCGAGGCGCTGACCACCACGCGCTCCTTCTTGCGTGAGGAGCCGGTCGCGCCTAGGGTGCGCGAGCACCCGCTCCTGAGCGGCCTGCGCGGCAGCGCGCCCACTATCGACGCCTACATCGCCTCCTCGCTGAGGAGCGGCAGCGAGATGCTGATGGAAGGCTTAGACGGCGAACCCATTCTGGCCATCAGCCGCCAGGGCCTCGGCCGCACCGCCGCCCTGACCACCGACCTCAACGCCTGGGCCGGGCAGCTCGGCTCCTGGGAGGAGCTGCCCGGCGTGCTCGGCACCGTAGTGCGCTGGCTCGAGGCCAGCCCGCCGCAGTACTCGGCCTCGGTGACCAGCGAGGGCGGACGCGCCCGGGTGGTGGTGGACGCCGTGCAAGACGGCGAGTACGTGAGCGGCGAGCGCTTAGAAGCACGCTACGACGGCCGCAGCGTGCCGCTCAGCCAGACCGCGCCGGGCCGCTACGAGGCGGCCCTGGAGGGCGCCTCGAGCGGCGGCAGCGTGGTGATCGTGAGCGGCAGCGAGATCGTGGCGAGGGGCGCCGTCAACACGCCCAACCCCGAGTTCGACGCCGAAGGCGCCGAGGCGCTCCTGAGTGAGATCGCCCGGCGCAGCCGCGGCGAGCGGCTGATCGAGCCGGGCCGCTACGAGCCGCCCATGAGCGCCTCGGCCGTGGCGATCTGGCCCTGGCTCGCTGTCGCCGGTCTCCTGCTCTTTACCTTGGAGCTCGTCTACCGCCGCTTCGCGGGCCTGCGGGCGGACGCCTAGCGCGCCGCGAGGGTCCCTAGTCCTCGACGGTCTCCGCCTCGAGCACCCGCACCGGCCGCCCTAGGGAGGGCACGCTTTCCAGGCTGCGCTCGTAGGCCTTGAGCATCGACCTGAACTGCTCCCTGAAGAGCTGCGCCTCGCGCTCGAGCCTGGCTAGGTCCGCTCTGGTCTGCTTGAGTTTGGCCTCGGTGCCCTGGATGACCTGGTTCTTTTGCTGTTCGGCGGCCTGGATGATCAGCTCGGCCTCGCGCCGGGCGTTCTGCTTGAGCTCGTTGCCGATGCGCTCGGCGGCGACGACGGCGTGCTTGAGCTCGAGCTCGCCCGCCTGCAGGGCCTCGATGCGCTCGTCACGGCGGAAGATCTCCTCGCGCAAGGCCTTTTTCTCGCGGATGACCTCCTCTAGAGCGTCGGCCGCCTTGGCGAGAAAGTCGCGCACCTGCTTTTTGCTGTAGCCGCTCAGCGCCCCGTCGAACTCCTGGTGCTGGACGTCCAGCGGACTAAGTTTCATGGCTCTCTTTCACCCCGTCTTCCCTATCTTCCGCAGCTTCCACAACGCGCGGCCGGGTCTCCGGGAACAGCGCCGAGCCCACCCGCACATAGCTGGCGCCCTCCTCTACGGCGACCTCGAAGTCTCCGGTCATGCCCATCGAGAGTTCGCTGAGCCCCAGTGTATCACGCAGCTCCCTCAGCTTCCTGAAGAGATGTCGCGAGGCCTCGGGGTCGCCTACGTAGGGCGCGATGGTCATGAGACCCTGGAGCCTCACGAAGCTCAGGCTGCTGACATAAGCGGCAAGGGCGTGAGCGTCTTTGAGGGAGACCCCCTGTTTCGCCTCCTCGCCCGCGACGTTGACCTCGAGCAGCACCCCGAAGGTGTGGCCCCGCTTCCGGCCGAAGCTCTCGAGGGCGTCGGCGAGCCGCGCCGAGTTGAGCGAGTGGATGAGGCTGAAGCCCCGGCAGTACTTGACCTTGTTCGTCTGCAGGTTGCCGATAAAGTGCCAGTCTACGCCCGCTAGCCCTTCGGCCTTCTGGCGCCACTCCTGAATGCGGCTCTCGCCCAGGAGGCGGTGGCCGGCCTCGAGGACCTCGCGCTCGATGCGCGCTGCGCTCTGGCCCTTCGTCACCGCGACCAGCCGGACCTCGGCGGGATCGCGCCCGACCCGCGCGCAAGCTAGGGAGATGCGCGCTTTGACCCCCTCGAGCGGCGTCACCCTAGAGTTCGGCAAGGATCGCCTTGACAAGCCGCCTAAAGGTGGGGCCGGAGCGGGCGGCGCTCGCCAGGACGTCCTCGCCGCTGGCGTGCTCGTCGCGGTCGGCGATCGCCATGTCGGTGACCGACGACAGGCCCAGGACGCGCATCCCCTGGTGGCGAGCGACCATGACCTCGTAGACCGTGGACATGCCGATGGCGTCGGCGCCCCAGCGGCGGAACAGGCGCAGTTCCGCCCGGGTCGCGTAGCTCGGCCCGCTGATCGCCAGGTAGACGCCCTCGCGCAGGAGAATGTCCTCGCGCCGCGCCACCCGGCGGGCCAGACTTTGCAGGTCGGGGTCATAGGGGTCGAACATCACCGGAAAGCGCGGGCCTAGGGCGTCGTTGGGACCGATCAGCGGGTTGTCAAAGGTAAAGTTGATGAAGTCGAGCTGGAGCATCAGCTCGCCCGCCCGCCAGTTCGGGTTGAGGCCGCCGCAGGCGTTGCTGACGATGAGGGTGTGGGCGCCGAGCGCGGCCATCAGCCGGACGGGAAAGGCCACCGTCTGGGCGCTCACCCCCTCGTAGTAGTGGACCCGGCCCTTCATGGCGATGAGCTTTTGCCCTTCGAGCGTGCCCAGGACGAGCTCGCCGCTGTGCCCCGGCGCGGTGCTCCTGGCGAAGCCGGGGACGCTCTCAAAGGGGAGCGAGGCGACGACCTCGAGCTCGTCGGCGAGCGGCCCCAGGCCGGAGCCCAGGATGAGGCCCAGCGAGGGCGTGAAGTCGTAGTCCCGCAGGCGCGCAAGGGCGAGAGGGAGCGCGCTCGTCTGGTCCGGCGCGGTGGTCATTGGGCTCATCGTCATCGGGCCCATCATATCAAGTCGGCAATCCGCGGAGGCCCAGACCCGCCGCCAAAAACCTGTTGTGCATTCTCACACTCCGCTGGGTAGACTAGCCCATGCTTCGCCACCTCTCCCTTGTCATCTTGTTCCTGACCTTAGCAACGGCTTCAGTGACGGCCTCCGCCGGGGGGGCCCTGCCCAGCGGCGCCCTCACCGAGATCCGCATCAGCGGCGCCAGCCCAGGCAACGAGCGTCTCATCGCCGTGAGCTTAGAGGCCCGCCGCGGCACGCCCGTAGCGGATATCGACCTCGAGGCCGAGCGCAGCCGCGTGCTCGAGCTCGGCCTCTTCGCCGCGGTGACGGTCTCGGCCGAAGACCGCGGCAGCGGGCCTATCCTCTTGGTCGAGGTCGCCGAGAACCCAGGCATCAGCGAGATCCGCATCAGCGGCTCGAGCCTGCCCGAGGGGGAGCTCCTGCGCTTTATCGAGCAGCAGGACCTGCTGGCGGCGGGCTCGCTGCTCAACACCTTCCGGGCGCAGCAGGCGCGGCGGACCATCCAGACCGCCTACCGCCAGGCGGGTCTGCCCTTCGACGTGCCCGTCAGCCTCAGCCTGACGCCGGTAGACGCCGCCACGGTGGGCGAGGCCGAGAGCGTCGTCGTCACCTACGAGGTGACCGAGAACGTACCCCTCAGCCGCGTCGTCATCGAAGACTCGGAGATTCTGGACGCCGCCACCCTCGAGGCGGCCTTCGAGGGGCTCTTGCGCGCCCGGCAGTTCAGCATAGCGGGCTACCAGCAGGCGCTCGAGGCGGTCAACCAGGCCTATACCGAGCGCGGCTTTCGCGGCAGCGGGGTTAGCCCCGAGCGCAGCGCGCTCGAGGGGGGCACCTTCAACGTGAGGCTGCGCGAGCTGCGCATCGGCCTTATCGACACCACCGAGGTCGGCTTGGACGCCGCCGGGCTGAGCCTGCAGCCGGGCGACCTCTTCAACTACGACGTGCTCGCCGAGGACGTGCGGCGGCTGGTGGCGGGCGCGACCCGCGACGTGCGCATCGAGACCCAGCTCAGCGGCCAGGGCGAGGTGCGCGTGGTCTTCCGCCAGGGGCCGCCCGAGACGGCGGGGCCGGTCGAGCGCATAGCGATCGAGGGCAATACGGTTATCGCAGACGAGGAGATCGTCGCGCTGCTCAGCCTGCAACCGGGCGAGACCTTCACCTCGTTTTTGGCCGACGAGGACTTCGGCAAGATCGTGAGGCTCTACGGCGAGCGCGGCTATCTGATCGTGCGCCAGCCCGACTACGACTACCGGGCCGGCCTCTACAGCCAGCGCCTGCGCGAGGTGCGCGTCCGCGGCTATGAGCTCGTCTATGTGGAAGGGGAAGAGACGCGCACCGAGCCCGAGGTGATCACCCGCTACCTGCCCGAACCCGGCGGCGTCTACAATGCGGGCGCGCTGCGCGACGGCCTGCGCCGCTTCGCGCAGCTCGGCGTGGCCACCCCGCTCGAGGCTCCGGCCGTGCCGACCGAGGCAGCCGACGAGGTGACCGTGCAGGTCGTCTTGCGCGAGGAGAGCGCGCGCATGTTTCGCCCCGAACTTTCCTACGACACCGACGTGGGCCTGTCGGCGTCGATCTCCTACGACGACCGCAACCTCTTCGGCCAGGCTCACAGCGTGAGCGCCGAGCTTAACGGCCAGAGCACCGCCTTGGGCCTGCAACTCGGCGGCAGCCTGAGCTACAATGTTCCCTGGCTCTACGCCGACATCCTCGACTTTAAGGAGGTGCCCACCTCGGTCTCGGGGGCACTCTTCAGCCAGGTCTTTACCGGCCAGCCGCTCACCGCCCAGGGCGGGCTGCGCCTGCCCCTGCCCGGCACGCCGGGCGGTCCCGACAATCCTGACAACCAGGTCCTGATCGGCGACTACCTGCAGCGCGACACCGGCCTCTCCTTCGGGGTAGGCCGGCAGATCTTCGCCAACACCACCCTGAGCGCTTCGGTGCGGGGCGTCTCGACGAGCTACAGCCTCGAGCCCGGCCGGCCCTGCGAGGTCGTTGGCGGCAACGTCGTCGACCGCAACTGCACCTTGTCGGGAACCTTTCCGGGGCAGGCCGCGGACTTCTTGCCGCAGTCGGGCCTGTCGGGCTTCGTCACCGCGGGAACCGTCTACGACGACCGCGACAACCCGGAGTTCCCCACTCGCGGTGTGAACGCCAGCGGCCGCCTCGGCCTCGGCTTCGGCACCGACTACCGCGACCCGGCGACCAACCTGCAGACGCCCTACAACTACCAGCAGCTCGAGTTCGGCGTGCGCTCCTACTTGACCTTGGCCGAACTCGGCGCGGCGGAGGGCGACCACCAGGTCCTCGCCTTTAGGGCCAACGTCGGCCACCAGTTGGGCGGCAACTATCCCGCCAACCGCCTCTTCATCGTCGGCCAGACGCAAGTCGCCGACACCCAGATCCGCGGCTACACCCGCGACGACATCCTGCCCTCGAGAAGCTACCTGACGAGCTCAATCGAGTACCGCTACAACTTCGGCCTGGAGACCTTCGCCACCCAGACGATCATCGGCATCGTCTTCGCCGACTTGGGCTACGCCTCGAGCGTGGCCCCGGAGCTGGGCAACCTGCTCGTCGGCGCAGGTCTAGGCGTGCAGATCAACTTCGGCTTCGGCAACGTGCTCCTGCCGCCCCTGCGCTTCGACTACGGCCTCAGCCCCAGGAACCCCTTGGGCGTCTTCGGCTTCAGGATCGGGCCGGTGTTCTAAAAGCGGGAGCCGGGATTCGGGGGTCGGGACTTTCCCTGACCCCCGACCCCCGACCCCTGTTACTGTCCCGCGATCTCCTCCAGGAGCTTGATGTTCTTGAGCGAGATCTTGCCGTAGCCCGCGTCGATGGCGCCGTCCTTGCCGAGTTCGCCGACCACCTTGGTCACGGTCTCGCGCACCGAGCCGACGGCCGCGGCGAGGTCGTCGTGGGTGATGTGGACGAGCGGCTCCCTGTTCGCGCCGGTGGTGGCTAGGGCGCTGTCTTGCAGGTCGAGCAGCTCGGCGGCGATGCGCGACTTGAGCCGCTTGCCCGAGAGCCGGTAGAGCGACTGATAGAGGCGCTCCATCGCCTCGACGAGGTGGACCGTCAGGCGCAAGTTCTCCTCGGGGCTCAAGGTGGCCGGGCTCATCACCTCGACCGCCGAGGCCGTCACGGCCTCGGCAAAGTAGCGGCGGCGCGCGCCGGAGAGCACCTCCTCGCCAAAATAGCCGCCGGGTTTGACGTAGCGCAGGGTCAGGCCGTTGCCCTCGTCGTCCACGGTGTGAATCCGCACAAGGCCGCTCCTCACGCGGTAGATAGCCTCGGCCTGGCCGGGAAAGAGGATCACCTCGCCCGCGGCGAAGCTGAGGGTATCCATGTACTCGGTCTTTTCGAATACGCTGTTCACGCGTTTTGGCTCCTTCACCGTAGCGTCCTGTTTCTGGTCACCGTTCGCAGCTCGTTTACCATCTCCTACACTATAGCGAAGGGCGGCGGATTTTATAAAGGTTTGCCTTACTAAAATCGCCGCCAAAGCCGCCCTCTGCTCTCTCTTGCTCTTCCGTAATGCTTGCCCGTAATGCTTGGTAATGCTTGTCGGTATGCTACGGGAGCGCGCTGTTGTCGCGCCTCAACACACACTCTCCCCTCATCATCACCGTATGATGTCCGCCATGAAGTTATGGCCTGGAAAACCTTTTCCCCTGGGCGCGACCTGGAACGGCTTGGGCGTCAACTTCGCCCTCTACAGCGAGGGCGCCAAAGCCGTCGAACTCGTGCTCTTCGACCACGTGGACGACCCTGCTCCTATCAGCCTCTCCTTCAGCGAGCGGACCGGGCCGGTCTGGCACGCCTTTATCCCCAACCTGCGGCCGGGCCAGCTCTATGGCTACCGCGTCCACGGTCCCTACGCGCCACAGTCCGGACACCGCTTCAACGCCAACAAGGTGCTCCTAGACCCCTACGCCAAGGCGATCGGCCGGCCGCTCAGGTGGGACGACAGCCTCTTCGGCTACGAGATAGGCAAGGACGACCTGTCCTTCAGCTCTCTGGACAGCGCCCCCTACGCGCCCTTGGGCGCGGTCATCGAGGACGCCTTTGAGTGGGGCGACGACCGCTCACCGCATATCCCCTGGGAAGACACCATCATCTACGAGACCCACGTCAAGGGCATCAGCCAGCGGCACCCTGGAGTAGACCGGGAATTGCGCGGCAGCTACCTGGGTTTGGCCTCGGAGCCCATCATCGACCACATCAAGAGCCTGGGCGTGACCACCGTCGAACTGCTGCCGGTGCAGTCGTTCGTCAGCGACCGTCACCTCGTCGATCAGGGTCTGAGCAACTACTGGGGCTACAACCCGCTCGGCTACTTCGCGCCCGAGCCGAATTACTCGAGCAACGACCCCACCAGCGCCGTCAGAGAGTTCAAGATGATGGTGCGCGCCCTGCACGCGGCCGGGCTCGAGGTCATCGTCGACGTGGTCTACAACCACACCGGCGAGGGCAACCACATGGGGCCGACCTTGTCGCTCCGCGGCGTCGACAATGCGTCGTATTACAAGCTGATGGACGACAACCGCCGCTTTTACATGGATTACACCGGCACCGGCAACACCATGGACGCGGGCAACGGCTACGTCTTGCAGCTCATCACCGACTCCTTGCGCTACTGGGTCACCGAGATGCGCGTGGACGGCTTCCGTTTCGATCTGGCCTCGGCGCTGGCCAGAGAACTCGAGGACGTCAACATGCTCTCGGCCTTTTTCAAGGTCATCCAGCAGGACCCGGTCTTGTCCAAGATCAAGCTGGTCGCCGAGCCCTGGGACGTGGGCCACGGCGGCTACCAGGTGGGCTCCTTTCCCTGGTACTGGGCCGAATGGAACGGCAAGTACCGCGACGCCGTAAGGCGCTACTGGAAGGGTGACCGCGGCCTCACCGCCGAGTTCGTGAGCCGCATCTCGGGCAGCGCCGACCTCTACGCGCGCAGCGGCCGCCGGCCCTACGCCTCGGTCAACTTCGTAACGGCCCACGACGGCTTTACCTTAGAAGACCTGGTCTCCTATGAGAGCAAGCACAACCAGGCCAATCTGGAAGGCAACCGCGACGGCGAGAGCCACAACCACAGCGTCAACTGCGGCGTCGAAGGGCCCACTGACAACTTGGGCGTGCTGGACTGCCGCGAGGACCGTAAGCGCGCCCTCATGACCACGCTCTTCTTGTCGCAGGGCATCCCCATGATGCTGGGCGGCGACGAGCTAAGCCGCTCCAAGAGAGGCAACAACAACACCTACGCCCAGGACAACGAGCTCAACTGGTACGACTGGGACTTGAGCGATCGGCAACGGGCTTTTTTGGACTTTACGCGGGGCCTCATCGCCTTTCGCAAGGCGCACCCGGCCTTTCGCCGCTACAGCTTTCTCACCGGCAAAGCGGGGCCGACGGGCTTCAAGGATGTGTCCTGGTGGCACCCCGACGGCCACGAGATGCATCCGGAGGACTGGAACAACGCGGGTTTGCGCGCCTTTGGCATGCTGATGGCCGGCAACGCCCTCCACGAGGTCGACCATCACGGCAACGCCCGCTTCGACGACACCTTTCTGGTGCTCTTCAACGGCGGCCGGGCCAAGCGCTTCACCCTGCCGCCCACGTCCGAGCACGAGGTCTGGGAACGCCTCTGGAACTCCTCGACCGAGACCGTGAGGCGTTCCCAGAGCCTCCGGCCCGGCAGCGCCATCGGCCTCAGGCCGCGCCTCATCCTCGTCCTGCGCTCGGTGCCGCCGCGCTAGACGCTCGCACGCGGGTCCAGGCGTCTAGCTCCAGCCGACCTCACCGTAGGTGTCGGCGCGGTCGGGGCTGGTCGAGAACATGACGACGGGGGTCGCGGTGAAGCTCTCGAGCCGCCCCAGGTAAGCCGTGACCTCCTCCGGCAGGGCCTCGCGCCGGCCCAAGCCCCGCAGTTCACCCCAGCCCGGCAGCTCCTCGTAAACCGGCCGGTCCCCCTCATAGGCGACGCAGACCTTGACGCTGTCCATACCCGAGAGCACGTCGAGCTTGGTGACGATGAGGCCGTCGAAGCCGTTGATGGCGCAGGCGTACTTGAGCTGCACCAGGTCGAGCCAACCCACCCGCCGGGGCCGCCCGGTGGTGGTCCCGAACTCGTCCCACTGGTTGGCGCCGGTGCCGCGCAAGCGGTCGGCCGGCTCGCCCGCGAGCTCGGTCATGAAAGGCCCGTGGCCGACCCGGCTGGTAAAGGCTTTGACCACGCCGTAGACAGCGCCCAAGGCCTTGTGGCTGACGCCCGCGCCCACCAGAATGCCGCCGACCGTCGGGTGGCTGCTGGTCACAAAGGGGTAGGTGCCGTAGGCGAGGTCGAGCATGGTGCCCTGGCCGCCCTCGAACAGCACCTTCTTGCCGCTCCTCAGCCCCTCACGCACGGCCTCGCCGGTATCGCAGACAAAGGGCAGGAGAAAGTCGCGGACCTCGCGCAGGGCCTCCATCGCAACGTCCACCGTGGTCCAGGTAACGCGAGCCGTCGAGTTGGGCTTGGCGGCCAGGAGGCGCGCCAGGCGCTCGCGCAAGACCGCCTCGTCGGCAAGGTCGCCCGCCCGCAGGGAGACGCGCCGGGCCTTGTCGGAGTAGGCCGGGCCGATGCCGCGACCGGTGGTGCCCACGAAGCCGCCACCCTCGTCGTTCTTCTGGTGATGAGGCAAGACGAGGTGCGCCTCGTGCGAGACGAGCACGCGGCCCGGGTCCTGACGCGCCGCGAAGCTCTCGTACTCCCGGCGAAAGCTCCAGGGGTCGATGACCATACCGCCGCCCAGGACCGACACCGGGCGCGGGTGCAAGACGCCGCAGGGCAGGTGGTGGAGCTTGAAGACATCCTTGCCGACAACCACGGTGTGGCCGGCGTTGGCGCCACCGGCGTAGCGCACCACGAAGTCCGCCTCGCCTCCTAGCGCGTCTACCACCTTGCCTTTACCTTCGTCACCCCACTGGGCGCCGATGATTGCGATTCCGGGCACGGCTACCTCCAGTCTGACCCAACCTCAGCCAGTATGGCATACGGCCGGACCGCTCCCGACCATTCTCCAAGGCTCGAGCTTGCCCAGGCCGTCCGCGTGGAGACGCCGAGGTTTCTGCCGGGGTCGAGACCGATGACCATTC
>JALZLY010000163.1 GCA_030858465.1 Deinococcota bacterium | reverse complement strand
AATGAGGTTGACGACGGTGCGCGCACCTACCGAGAAGGCTCCTGCATGGCCTAAACGCAGCCGACCAGCGTCGTCATAGCCCACAGTCCACCCCAAGCCGTAGAACGTGGGCTTGGCCGTTATTGGGTGCGCACCGCTAAAGATGAGGGGCTGATGCGTCTGTGCCAGCGCGTCTTCGCTGACTACCTGCTCGCCCTCGAAGGTACCGTCTCCGAGCTGGAGCCGTACCCACTGCGCTAAGTCCCGAGCACTTGAACTTGCCCCGCCTGCGGGTGACTGCGCGTCGGCGTCGCGGGTGAGTTTGGGCGTCCACTCGCCGTCCACCAGGATATGCAGGTGCGCGCGGTTCTCTTGCGCGGCGAAGTCCTCATAGCGCGAACTGGTGCTGCTCATGCCCAGCGGTCTATACAAAATCTCTTCGGAAACCTCTTCCCACGTTTTGCCTGCGGCCTTGGCGGCGGCCACCGCGCCTGCGGTCATGCCGAAGTTGCTGTAGGCGTAGCTCGCGCGAAAGTCGCCCCCAGGCTCCAGATAGCGCAAGCGGCGCAGAATCTCGTCCTGTTCATAGCCGAGCCGCTCGAGGTCATTGCCCGCGTCGCCGGGAAGGCCGCTGCGGTGGGCGTAAAGGTCGCGGACCGTTACATGGTTCGTGACCCACGGGTCAAACATTTGAAACTCGGGGTTGAGGTCAACGATGCGGTCGTCCCAAGCGACCACGCCGTCGCTCACTAAAGCCGCGATGACGGTAGAGCCAACCGGCTTGGACATCGAAGCAAGCTGAAAGACCGTGTTTTCCGTAACACGTTCGCTTTTACCCGCCTCACGCACACCGAAGCCTTTGAGGTAGACCACCTCGTCCTGGTAGACCACGGCGATGGATAAACCGGGGACGCCGGTCTCTCGCAGCGCCTCTTCGGCGAACTGCTCGAGTCTCGGCAAGGCAGCTTGCACCTGCTCGAGCGTCACCTCGTTTTGTGCGTAGACAAATGGGGAAGCTAAGATTAACCCGAAAACCACAGGGGTGATGTTGCACTGTATCGAGACGTTCATCATTCCTCCTTCTGAGCGCTGGTATCTAAATCCAATGTGGTCGAGGCTGCGAGGAAGCGCTCGCCGCCTCGGAGGTCGTAGATGATCTCGTCACTCGCCCGGTCGGCGACGTCACCACCGGCCGCCGCAAGCGACCACGAAGCCGGGTCGCGCACCGCCGTCACCACCTGGCGGATGGCGTCGATCACCAGCTCCGGCTGCTGGAGCTGAACATAGTGCGCGCTTTCGGTGGCGACCATGTAGTGGGCGCCCGGTATGAGCGTGGCGAGCTGCTCCTGTGCCCGCGCCCATGCCCGGTCGAGCGCGTCCGGGTCAAAGCCGAGCCCCTCGGCCGGGATGCCGAAGGACTGTCCCTTGGAAAGGACGGCCAGCGGTATCGAGGCGAGTGGTCGGGCGGCGGCCGCCTCGCGCATCACCGCCGAGGCGGCGGCGAAGTCGAGCGTCTCGTAATCGCGATAGCCTGCCAGCTCCAGCGGCACCTCCGAATTGAGGCGGACGTAGGCCGCCCACTGCGCGGGCGTCAACTGGTCCTGGAGACCTTCGTACCAGGCGTCGACGAGCACCAGCCCGGCCACCTCGCTCGGGTAGGTCGCGGCGTAGAGCCGGACGAACATGCCGCCGAGCGAGTGGCCGACCAGGACATACGGCCCAGGGACGCCCGCCGCGCGCAGGAGGGCGTGCAGGTCGGCGACGACGCTCTTGGCGGTGCGGGGCTGGGGGACGGGGTCGCTGCGGCTGGGATGGAGGACATCCTCGATCACGGACCCCGCCCCCGGCCGCTCGTATATACAGACGCGCGTGAAGGCGGCGACGTCCTGGAAGACCATCGTGCGGGGCATCTCCGGTTGGACGAGGTCGTCGCTCCAGACGGTGGCGGGGGAGCGATAGCCGGCCTCCAGCACCACGGTAGGACTTCCCTCACCTTGGCACTCCAAGTACAGCCGCCGGCCGCCGATGTCCACGAGGCCGGCGAAATCTCCGCCCGCCGCGACCGGCGAAGCGGGCACCGGGGTGGCGGCTTGGGCCCTGACCGGCGTCGGCACACTGAGCGGCAGGATCAGCACAAGGCCGAGGATCAAGGACGAAAACCGGAGCATAGGCGCTTCCCTTCCCGACGAGACGATCCGCAACGACCGCTCCAGCTCCCCGGAGCGCTTCGTCTTCTTCTCGCGCCCGTTCTTGCGCCTAGCCTCCATCATCTGGGGGGCGAGACGCGGGTGAAGGTCCACCGCCCGTCGCCCGTCAGGTCCTCGAGCGCGACCCGTTGCGCCTGACGGTCGGGGCCTATTGTGAAGGTCAAGCCCTCCAGGGGCGCGAGTGACTCGCGCTCCTGGGCATAGGTGAACGTGTCGCGGTCGAAGTGCCGAAGGATAAAAATCTTTTTCTGGGGACCCATTCGCAGGATGAGGCCCCCGTCCCCGATCGCCACCTCGAGCTCGCCGACATAGTCGTTGCTGTAGGTGCCGACATAGGCGCTTAGCGGCATGGCGGGCGACGGCTGGGCCGGCGGGCGGGCGTATACGTTCCCGCCGGCGGTGACGCTGTCCCACCGCGTCTGGTAGGCGGTGTTCCACAAGGAGACCCAGTCGCGGCTCAGCTTCCCGTTCAACGCCAGGTCGTAGAAGCTGGCGACCAGCCCCTCCGGCACCCCGGTGGGAAAGGCGTTTGACAGGACGACGATGCCGAGCCCCTCGGGCGGGAGCAGGCTGACGAAGGTGCGGGCGCCGCGGTCGAAGGCGCCCGCATGACTCCAGAACTCCAGCCCCCCCTGATCGTATTCCACGTCCCAGCCCAGCCCGTAGAAGGTAGGGGCCTCGGTCACCCAATTCGCGCCCTTGGCAATCTGAGGGCGGTGCGTATCGGCCAGGGCGGCGGCCCCGATCACCTGCCTGGTGCCCAGCATGCCTTCACCCAGTTGCAGGCGCATCCACTGGGTCAGGTCGCGCACGCTGGAGCTCACCCCGGCCGACGGGGACTGAGCGTCGGGCTGGCGGGTGAACCGGGCCGCCCAGCCGTTGCCCTCTTTCACATGAGGGAGGGCGCGGTTCGTGGCAGCGGCGTAATCCACGAAGCGAGAGCTCGTGGAGCTCATCCCGAGCGGCCGGTAGAGCAGTTCGGCGGCCGCCGCCTCCCACGACTTGCCGACCGCCTTGGCGGCGGCTATCGCCCCTTCGGTCATGCCGATGTTGGAGTAGGCGTAGCTCGAGCGCAGGCTGCTGGCCGGCTCGACGTAGCGCAGGCGGCGCAGGATCTCGTCCCGTTCGTAGCCCACGCCCTCGAGGTCCTCGCCCGCATTGCCGGGCAGGCCGCTGCGGTGGGCGAAGAAGTCGCGGATCGTCACCTGGCCCGTGACCCATGAGTCCTTGAGGCGGAATTCGGGGTCGTGCACGATGACGGGGTCATCCCAGGAGGCGGCGCCGCTGCTCACAATAGCGGCGACGACCGTCGAGGCAATGGGCTTGGACATCGAGGCGAGCTGGAAGACGGTGTCGGCGTCCACCGCCTCAGGCATACCCACTTCCCGAACGCCGAAGCCCTTGAGGTAGACCACCTGATCGTTATGAACAACGGCGATGGCGAGGCCCGGCACCTGACCCTCCCCCACGGCCTGCGCCGCGAGCTTATCCAGGCTACTGACGGCCGTCTGCACCTGCTGGGGTGTCACCTCGTTTTGTGCGTATGCCAAAGAGGACGCTAGCATCAACCCGACAACCACAGGGATGATGGCGCACGGTAAGCTCGAGAGTTTCATATCCACCAGGTAACTCCTTCGGTGTTCATCGTTTTGTCCTTGATACGCTTTAGAGCACTACGTGGTCACCATTTCTCAGCCCAAATTGCCCGGGATGGCCCAGCCGTTTCTGCTGAGATAAAAGTCCGTCATGTCTATGCCCAGGTCGTCGAACAGGCGCTTGGCAACTAAGTCCGACGGGGCTTTGTATAGATAACAATGGTCGTTCAAAAACCCCGGTTGCCACCCTTTTGGATAATCGTTCATATAGACCCAGGCATAGGCCAGGGTGATGTAATCCCACGGGGAGTTTAGTAGGCGTAAGCGCGCGTCCTCTACCTCGTCATCTAAACTTCTGCCGTAGCTCCCAGTGCCCGTGATGCGCCAGTTGGCGTTCGCGACGGTCTTCCAGACGGAGATCTCGAACTGCTTTTTGGCAGTGGCCACCACCTGGGAGGTGTCTTCCGGCCAGACGAGCGTGCCTGTAGAAATCAGCCCCGCGAAGGTCTTGAGCTTGCCCCAGTTGCTGGCGATGGCGTTCTGGGTGTCTTCCCGCTGCTTCTCGAGGGCGTCGAAGGTGGTGCTGAGGTCGTCGTCCAGTGTGGCGAAGGTGGTGTTCAGGGTGCCGTTCGCCCCACCGGTGGCGGTGTTGTAGAGCCTCCAGCTCAGGTTTATGAGGCCTCCGACAATGGCTCCGAAGGGCGGGGGCACCGTCGCCGCCAAGGCGATCGCCGTCAGAGAGATGAAGGTGTCGAACGCGAACGTCAAGTTCGCGTTCGATCCAGAGGGGATCTCGGCCAAGTTCTGCACCGAATTGATTATGGCGAGTTTGTCGATCGTTGTGTCGATGAGCAGGGAATGCACGTTCCCGCCGGGGCCGTACCAATTGTCCAGGTCGGTGAAGTATCCGCGCTCCTTGAAGAGGTGCTCGAACAC
>JALZLY010000162.1 GCA_030858465.1 Deinococcota bacterium | reverse complement strand
GCGGTATACTGACCGTGCTTAAAGTCCGGAAACATCAACGCGAGAAGGTAGATCGCGGGTGTCCAGTAAAAGGTCTCCGTCATTTCGGCCTGAACGTTGACTGACGGTGGCGCCAAATACAACAAATACGTAAGCTTGAGCAAGAAAAACGCCCCGATACCCGCGACAATTAGGTAAATAACTATCCGCAACGTGCGTTTGTTTGACAAAAGCATCACTTCTAGGACGGTCAGACTCAAGAACAAGAGGGGATAGGCGACCTGATCAAAGGGGTTGGTTTGACCGGTTGGCCTTTCGAAAATCCAGCCCAACAAAAAAGCGAGAGCGCCGAGCGGAATCGTACAGAGGACTACGCGACGCAGGGGCTTACTGATCGCTTCATCCAGCTCTTCAGCCAACTCCGACATGAGCAGTTTTCTAACGCTCCTCATTGGCCGATCCAATATGGTTTCATGCGCAACCTCCCAAAATGGTGGCAGTTGCAAACTCAATAAAAGCATACGACACAAATCGCATGAAGTTGCCCCCGGCCAGCCCGCTCCTCCTTCGATCGCTCAGGGTCTCCCCGAACCGTATTCCGCCTATGACTCTAAGTATAACCCATGAAGCCACCATGAAGTAGCTTTCCTCGGCAACGCCGGAGCCTCCGAAAGAACCCAGAAGCACCAGGGATAGGGCTCGCTACAGGCTCCCTTGCCGGGGTCCAGCTGATCCTTGAAGGTCTGGCCCGTCGGCGGACGCTTTAACCTCTGCCCAGCCTCTCGAGCACCAGCCTCTCGAGCACATAGCCCTCGAGCTCGGCCGCCCGGTGCGCCGCGGTGTGCTCCGCTAGGACGCGCGCCCGCGCCCGTTCGCCGACGGCGCGGCGCTCGCCCTCGGCGAGCTCGAGGTGGCGCAGGCTGTCCTCGGGGCTCTCGGCGACGAGGATCTCCTCGCCCAGCTCGAAAAACGCCCCCAGGCCCTCCCAGAGGTCGCTGATGATGGGCACGCCGCAGGCGGCGGCCTCGAAGAGCCGGACGCTCGGCGAGTAGCCCACCCTGACCATATCCGCCCGGGTGACGTTGAGGGTGAAGCGCTGGGCGTTGTAAAAGGCCCGGTGCTCGGCGGGCGGAAGGTGCTCGAGGCGCTCGACGTTTTCCGGCCAGTCGATGGTGGCCGGGTACAGTGGCCCCGCCACCACGAAGCGGCCCCCTCCGTTTGAGCCAAAGGAGCGCCGCGCCGGCTCCAGGAGCAGGCGCTCCAAGGGCGGCTGGCGGTCGTCGCTGTAGGTACCCATGTAGCCGAGGTCCCAGCGGTGTTCATGGGTTTCGGGGTAGGTTTCGGGGTAGTAGAGTGCCGGATCGACCGAGCAGTAGAGGGGCCGGGCCAGCGGCGCGCCGTAGTCCCGCTCGAGCCGCTCCAGGACCGGCCCGCCGCTGAACGACAGGTAGAGGTCATAGCGCCGGACGAGCTCGGCGGAGAGGTAGTCCGCTGCGCCCTTTGCCAGCTTCGCCAGGGTGACGGGCGTGTCGATGTCGTAAAAGGCGCTGATGCCCCCTGCGGTCCGCGTGACCCAGTCGCCGACGAGGATGCCGTCCGGAACAAAGGAGCCGACGATGACCAGGTGAGCCTCTTGCACGTCCGCCCTGAAGCGGCGCTCGAGCGACTCCAGGTCTGCGTACAGCTCGGTGCGGCCGTAGGGCGGCTTGGGCAGGTCGCGGTGGGCGGCGTACCAGGGCACGTCCCTCTCGAGAAACAAGACCTGGTGGCCGCGGCGGCAGAGCTCGCGCACCAGCCCGCGGTAGGTGGTGGCGTGGCCGTTGCCCCAGGACGAGGTGATGGAGAGGCCCAAGATGACGATGCGGAGGCCGGGGTCGCTGCTGCGGCAGATGCCCGGTGGTGGAGCCCTCACCGCGCCACCCGCTCGCGAGGCGCCGCGGTGCCGAGCAGGGTCTCGAGCTCCGCCGCGCGCTGGTCGTAGGTGTGTTCGTTCAGGACGCGCCGGTAGGCCGCCCGGCCCAGTGCCCGCGCCCGCTCGGGCGTGAGCGCGCGAACGGTTTCGGCGACCTCGAGGCCGTCTTGCGCGACGAGGACCTCTCTGCCGGGCTCGAGAAAGCGCTCGACGCCCTCCCAGGCGTCGGTGATGAGGCAGGCGCCCGCCCCGGCGGCCTCGAAGACGCGGGTGGCGGGGGAGAAGCCGTAACGAGCCATGCTCTCACGGCTGATGTTGAGGACCGCCTTGGGCGTGCAGTTGAAGGCGTTGTGGTCGCGGGTGTAGACGTGGCCGAGATGGTGGACGTTGCCGGGCGTGCTCTTGCTCTCCCAGCCGCTGCCGCCCAGGAGAAAGCGGCCCTCGGGCAACTCCGCGGCGGCGCGCAGGAGGAAGTCCTCGACGCGCGCCTCGCGGTCGGGCAGGCGGTTGCCCAAAAAGCCCAAGTCGCCCTCGAAACGCGCCTCCGGGGGCGCCGGATGGTGGGTGGAGGGGTCGAGCGCGTTGTAGATGGGCAGGCAGGCTCTGGCGTGAAGCGCCGTGTAGGCGGCGATGACCGGCTGCCCGCCGCCGTAGGTGAGGACGAGGTCGTAGCGGGGGATGAGTCCCCGAAAGGGGTCGGCGCCGTCGTCTTCGACGCGGCTCAAGGTGGCGGGCGCGTCCACGTCCCAGAAGGCGACCAGGGTCTCGGGCCCTTGCAGGTCGAGCACCGCCGCCTCGAGCAGCGCGTCGAAGACGCCGACGCCGCTGGCCTTGACCACCAGGTCGGCGCCGCGGGCCTGCTCGAGCGCCCGGAGGGCGCCCTCTTCGCCCTCATAGACCACCACGCTGGCCCAGTCGGGGTCGTCCATGTCGCGGTGCTGCTGCCGCTCAAAGGCGTCCGGTTCGAAGAAGGTGACCCGGTGGCCGCGCCCGTGCAGCGCCCGGACGAGGCCGCGGTAGTAGGTGGCGGCGCCGTTCCAGTAGGCCGACACCAGGCTCGAGCCGAAAAAGGCGATCTTCAGGCCTGTCCCCGCTGCTCTCGTCACGCTGTTCTCCCTTTGGTTCTCGCCGGCCCCTCAGGCGCCGCGTCCAACCCCAGCTCGAGGCAGATAGCCAGGAGCTCGTCGGCGCGGTGGGCGCAGGTGTGGCGCTCTAAAATGGTGCGGCGGCCGCGCGCGGCCAGGTTGCCGGCCAGTGCGGCGTCCTCCAGCACCTCGCGCAGCCTCCGGGTCATGTCAGGGCCGTCCTTCGCCACCAGAAAGTCCTCACCGGGGGTAAAAAGCCCTTCGGCGTCGTCCCAGGGCGCGCAGATGAGCGGGATGCCGCAGGCCAGCGCCTCGAAGACGCGGATGGTAGGGATGCCCGGCAGGGCGTGGGCATAGGGGCGGCGCGGCACGTGGACGGTGACCCGGTAGTGGGCGAAGACCCGGGGCGCCTCGAAGTTCGGCAGCCAGCCGGCGTAGTCGAGGCCGGCCTCCCTCAAGGCCACTTTGGCCTCCTCGGGGTAGCGCACCCCGTGGACGCGCGCCATAAGCCCCAGGGCCTTGACGGGCCCCAGCAGAAACTCGCGGAGCTCGGCGCCGCGCTCCTCGTCGCCCCAGTTGCCGATCCACACCAGGTCGCCCCAGGAGTCCCCTCCCCAGGAGTCCCCTATAGAGAGGGGCTTGAAGCGCCGGGTATCGGCGGCTTCGTGCCAGGTCCAGGCCCGCTCGGCCCAGCCGCGCGCCAGGTAGAGGTCGCGGATGACCCGGCCAAAGGCCAGGACGCCGTCGTAGTGGCTGAGGTCGTAGGCGGCCACGCCCCTCTCGTCGCTCACCGCCCGGTGATGGGTGTCGTGAAAGAGGAGCCGGTAGCCGCCCGCGCGCTTACGGTGCTCGCCCAGGCGCCGCACCAGCTCGTGGGCGTTCCACTCGTGGACGAGGACGAGCTCGGCCCCCCCCAAGGCCTCGTCGAGGTCGAGCGTCGCAAGGTCGTAGCGGCAACCCTCCAACTCGGGGTAGGCCGCGTGAAACCCCGCCAGCGGCCTCTCGCCGTGCTCGCTCAGGAGGTTGCGCAGGCTCCAGCCGTCCTGCGGTTCGTAGACCGTGACCCCGTGGCCCTTGGCGACGAGCTCCCCGGCCACGCCGCGCAGAAAGTGGGCGTTGCCGTGGTTCCAGTCCGACACCAGCGAGTGGTAGAACATGACGACGCGCACGCCCTCTCTAGCCCCTCACGGCAGCAGCGTGGCGCCGTGCGGCGAGGCCTCGGTAGGCGCTCAGGTAGTCCTCGGCCATCCGCTCCGGCGTAAACCTGAGCGCGCGCGCCCGGGCGCGGCCAGCCAGGCGGCCGCGGTACGTATCGTCGCGGATGAGTAAGTTCAGGGCGGCGCTCCAGGCTGCGGCGTCGTCGGCAGGGACGAAGAGCGCCGCCTCGCCCCAGACCTCGCGCAGGCTGGGCAGGTCGCTCAGGACCAGCGCGCAACCCGCCAGGGCCGCCTCGAGCGCGGAGAGGCCGAAGGGCTCGTAGCGGGCGGGCAGAACGTAGATCGCGGCGCGCGCCAGCCAGGCGGCGAGGTCCGGGCTCGAGAGGCGGCCGAGCGTGCGAACCCCATCGTGCCGAACCCCATCGTGCCGAACCCCATCGTGCCGAGCGGGGTGGCCTTGGGGATGTCTGGCCTCACCCGCCGCGAAGACGGGCCAGGGCAAGGCGGGCGCCACCTCGCCCAGGACGGCCACGTTCTTGGCCTCGTCCCAGAGCCGCCCCGCCGTCAAGACCAAGGCTTCCTTGAGGGCTTGCTTGGGAGCTGGGGCGAAGCCGTCCTGGCGCCCGTTGGGAATCACCCGCGCGCCAGGTAGGGGACCGTAATGCTCCTCGAGCGCCGCCAGCATCGCCGCGCTCGGCGCGACCACCAGGCCGGCCGCCCGCAGCCCGCGCCGCACTTCCCGCTGGTAGCGCGCCCACCGGGGCGGCGCCGCCTCGCGCCTCACCGCCGCCCACCAGGACAAGACGCAGGAGTGGCCGGCGACGAGCGCGGGTGCGGCCCAGGGCAGCGCGCCGTGGGCGTAGCCGTTCAGGTGGACGAGGTCGGGGCGAAGCTCGGCCTCGAGCCCGAGCAGCCAGTCACCGGCCTGCGCGACGTCCTCCCAGGGGTCGTCCATCCACTCGAGCTTGAAGGAGCTCTCGAAGAGGGTCAGGTTGGGCAGCCGCGCGGCCTCGTCGCGCTGGTCGGGCCGGAGCGGCGCGCCCATCGTCGCCAGGGCGACCCTGACGCGGTGCGGGGCCAGTGCCCGGACGAGCTCGAGCGCGTAGGTCCACACCCCGCCGACGCCGTCGGCGGTCATGAGCAGGTTCATGGGCTTGTTCTCACGGAACCCCGATCAAAGGCTTACCAGCGCCTTGAAGAATCCCTCCGGCCGTTCCCGGCTGAGCTCCAAGGCCTGGTCGAGCCTGTCCAGGGGCAAGGTGTGGGTGTAGAGCGGGGCGGGGTCGAGACGCCCTGTCCGCACCGCCTCGACCGCCTCTAACATGCCCCGCAGATAGACCTCCGGCTCGCGCTCGTGGGCGCTTACCACGTCGAGGCCGCGCCAGTTCCAGAGCTGCATGTTGACCTGCCTGGGGCCATCCTGATGGTAGCCGGCGATCACCAGCCGGCCGCGCACCCGGCAGAGCTCGGCGGCGAGGTCGAGCGGCCACTGCGCGCCCACCGCCTCGATCACCCGCTCGCAGCCCTCGCCGCCGGTGAGCGCCTTGACCCGCTCGATGATCCTCCAGTGGTCGTCCATCACAACCGTCTCGGCGGCGCCCAGCTGCCGGGCCAGCTCGAGGGCGAAGGGCCGCCGGGTGATGGCGATCACCCGCGCGCCGGCTCCTACGGCGAGCTGGACCAAGAGCGCGCCGAGAAAGCCGATGCCGACGACGGCGACGGTCTGGCCCGCGCCTACGCCGCTGCGCGCGAAGACGTTCATGGCGCAGCCCAAGGGCTCGCCGGGAAAGGGCTGGTCGGCCAGCGACGCCGGCAGCCGCACCACCGCGTCCGCGGGAGCGATGTCGCACTCGGCGTAGGCGCGGTAGGAGAGCGCCGCGACCCGGTCGCCGGCTTCGATCTCGGTCACCCCCGCGCCGACGGCGTCGACGACGCCCCAGCCCTCGTGACCGGGCGCGCCGGGCTCCAAGGGGTAGTCGAACCAGGGCCGCCCCTCCCAGACCGGCAGGTTCGAGGCGCAGACGCCGCAGCCCGAAAGCCGCAGGCGCAGCTCACCGGGGCCGGGCTGGGGCAAGGGCGTGTCCTCGAGCCTGAGTATGCCGGGCCCGGCGAAGACGGCCGCGCGCATGGTGCGGGTGGCGGGGGCAGGAGCAGCTGTGCGGCTCACGAAGCCACCTTGCCAGCGGCCAACTCGCGCGCGCTCAGGCCGCGGTGCTCGAGCAGCCAGTCGTGCAGCCTCGCCACGCCCTGCCGGACCCTGACCCGCGGCGCCCAACCCGTCGCCTCTCGAAACTTGCCCGTGTCCGACACGTAGTAGCGCTGGTCGCCGGTCCGCCAGGCGCCGAAGCCGACCTCGGGCCGCCTGCCTTGCAGCTCGCCGATCAGCTCGACGAGCTCGAGCAGGCCGAGGCTGTTTTCGGGTCCGCCGCCGATGTTGAAGGCTTGGCCGGCGAGAGCCTCCACCCTCTCCTGCGCCAGCAGAAGGGCGTCGATGAGATCGCTGACGAAGAGGATGTCGCGCACCTGCATGCCGTCGCCGTAGAGGGTGATGGGCTCGCCCCTGAGGGCCCGGATGAGAAAGTGCGCCACCCAGCCCTGGTCCTCGCTGCCGAACTGGTGTGGCCCGTAGATGCAGCTCATGCGCAAGACCACCACCGGCAGGCCGAAGCTCCTGCCGTAGTCGAGCACGTACTGATCGGCCGCGCCCTTCGAGCAGCCGTAGGGGCTGTGGAAGTCGAGAGGTCGCTCTTCGCTCAAGCCGCTCGCCCGCAAGAGGGGATCGTCCGGTTCATAGCGCCTGCCCTGCCGGCGCAGGCTGAGGTCGTCCAAGCCGCCGTAGACCTTGTTGGTCGAGGTGAAGATCAAGGGCGGCGGCGCCTCCTGCGCCCTTAGGGCCTCGAGCAGGTTGAGGGTGCCGCGCCCGTTGATCTCGAAGTCGTCCACGGGGCTGACCAGGCTGGTGGTCACCGCCACCTGGGCGGCCAGGTGAAAGACCTGAGACGCGCTCGAGGCGGCCTCGCGGAGCCGGTAGGGGTCGCGGATGTCGGCGATGTCGACGCCCAGGCCCGCGCCGTGCGCCCCCTTCAGCCAGCGCAGGTTCCGCTCCACGCCGGGCCGGCTCAGGTTGTCGAAGATCAAGACGGGCCGGCCGCTCTCCAGCAGGCGGTGCGCCAAGTTGGTGCCGACGAAGCCTGCCCCGCCGGTGATGAGCACCGGGCGCTCGGCGTCGCTGACGCGCACGGAGGTCAAGAGCGGCGCCGCCGCCCGCACGCCCGCTACGCCGCCCTCTTGCCAGAGGCGAAAGAGCAGCTTGGGCGTACCGTCCGCCCGCTTGAGCCCGAAGTGATAGTGGCGCTCGTCCTTGTGAAAACCGTCCTGGTGGGGCAGCTTCGGATCGAGGTCGTGGGCCGAGTACCAGTAGACGCGCTCGACGGGCGCCTCGAGCAGCCCCAAAAAGACCCTCACCTGCTCGGTCTCGTCGTGCTGCCAGGTCGAGTAGCCCGCCTCGGTGATCCAGATCTCGGGCCCGTGGCCGTACCGCTCGAGCACCTCGCGCACCTTGGCGACGTTCTCCGCCCAGCTCTCGCCCTCGTACTCCCAGGTGCCGGGAAAGCCGTGGACGCCCACCGCGTCGATATGCTCGAGCACGCCGCGCTCGGCGACGAGCCGCAGCCAGTTGGCGTCGGTCGGGCACATGCCGGCCAAGACGGTCTTCTTGCCGCGCCGCTGCGCCCAGTGGGCCGCCCCGCCGACCATCTCGCAGAAGACATTCCACATCGGGTCCAAGCGCCAGTCCCAGTCGTTTAGGTTGTTGGGCTCGTTCCAGAGCTCGAGCCACTCGAAGTGTACGCCGAAGCGGGTGATCATCACGTCGACAAAGTCGGCGTAGAGCTTGGGCTGGCGCGGTGGCGACGAGGTCTTGGCCGCGACGCCCAAAGAGGGCGGGGTGTAGACGAAGCAGGGCAGCACGTTTAGGTCCTTCGCCAGCCGAGGCAAGAGCCAACTGTACCAGCCCTCGCCCTCCGGGCTGTGCCAGTCGGCCCAGGAGACGCCGGTGCGGAGCTCGTTCACGCCCAGTGCCCGCAGGTCTAAGAGGGCGCGCTCGACCCGCGCGTGTTCGCCGGGCCTGAACCACTCGATCACGCCTAGGCGCGGCCCAGAACTCGGTCCGGAACTCGGCCTAGAACGTGGCTCCGTCATACCGTCAGCCCTCTGGCGGCCAGTTCCTGACGGGCCTCCATCACCCGGTCGACGGCGACCTGGCCCTCCAGCCACGAGGCCAGTTCGGTGAGACCATCCTCGAGCCCCACCCGCGGCTCGTAGCCGAGACGCGCTTTGGCCAGCGCGATGTCGGCAAAGCAGTGGCGGATGTCGCCGACGCGGTAGTCGCCGCTGATCTGGGGCGCGATGTCCACCCCCAGCACCCCCGCCATGCGCAGGGCGATCTCGCGGACGCTGTAGGCCTGTCCGCTGCCGACGTTTACGGCCTGCCCCGCCGCCTCCGGCCTGGTCAAGGCCAAGACGCAGGCCCGCGTCACGTCGTGGACGCTCACGAAGTCGCGCTTCTGGTAGCCATCCTCGAAGATCATGGGCGGCTTGCCGTTTAGGAGCCTCGCGGCGAAGATGGCCAGGACGCCGGTGTAGGGGTTCGAGAGCGCCTGCCGGGTGCCGTAGACGTTGAAAAAGCGCAGGGCCACGGTGGCTACCCCGTAGGCGCGGCCGACCATCAGGCAGAGCCGTTCCTGGTCGTATTTGGAAAGCGCGTAGACCGAGGCCAGCGAGGGCTTCTTGCTCTCGGGCGTGGGCAGGGGGCTGAGCACCTCGCCCGCTTCGCTGTAGACCTCCCAGTCGCCTTCCTGAAGCCTTTCCAGCCTTCGCTCCGCGGTCTCGTGGAGCTGACCGGAGGCGCCCTGGTAGAGGCCCTCGCCGTAGAGGCTCATGCTCGAGGCCACCACCAGCCTCTCGACCGGCTTGTTGATGAGCGCCTCGAGGAGCAGCGCCGTACCCAGGTTGTTGACCTGGGTGTAGCGCGCCAGCTCGTACATGCTCTGGCCGACGCCCACCATGGCGGCGAGGTGGACGACGGCGTCTACGCCCGCCAGCGCGCGCGCGAGTGCCTCGGGGTCGCAGACGTCGCCGACGATGAGTTCCGCCTCGAGGTTCAAGTAGGCGGGGCGCTCTCCAGCGGAGCCGTGAACTTGCGGCAAGAGCGCGTCTAAAACGCGCACCTGCCAGCCTTGACTCAGCAGCGCATCGCTGAGGTGCGAGCCGATAAAGCCCGCACCTCCGGTAATCAGAACTCGTTTCATACAGCCCTCCACCTGAACAGGAGTTTTGTGACATTGTCGGGAGTACTGTGTCGGGATTACTGTGCCGGGGGTATTGTCGCCGGCATCATACCGCCGGGGAAGAAGAGGCTAAGTTGCTGAAGCCCACAGTCTGAAAGGCGGGGGCTAGGGACTGGGGGCTGGGGGCTGGGGGCTGGGAAAAATGCGAACACCTGGACCCCGGCCCTATCCCCTAGCCCCCGCCTTTCCCGTGGCGGCCTCCAACTCCGCGCGGTTCCAGGTGCTCACGCAGGAGGGCTTGTCGGGGTCGGGCTCGCAGAGATAGATCTCGTGGCCGGGCCGCCCCAGGACGCGCAGGCCGCTCGAGCGCAGCATCGCCGTCACGCCGGCGTGGTTGGGGGCCCACCAGTTGGTGGGGTCGCCGGCGAAGTGATGCTCCAAAAAGGCCATCTTGGGCCAGCCGGGCTCGAGCAGAACCTCGCGCTCGTCCATGCCCCTGTCGTGGGTATCCTCGTACACCGCCTCGCCCGGCATGGTGAGCGTCTGAAAGACCATGAGGCGCCCCACCCTTTGCGCGACGATGTCGAGGCCCAAGAGCGGGTAGCGCAGGTGGTAGAAGACACCCATAAACAGCACCAGGTCGAAGCTCTCGTTCGAGTGCGCGAGCTCGTAGACCTGCTCCCTCTCGAAACTCACGCTGTCCTCGAGCCCGAACTTCTGGGCGGCCCAGCGCGCCTGGGCCAGGTAATGCGGATCCAGATCGATGCCCTTTACCAGGGCGCCGCGGCGCGCCAGCTCGAGCGAGTAGAAGCCCGCGTTGCAGCCGATGTCGAGGGCGCGCCAGCCGCGCAGGTCCTGGGGCAGGTGGGCGGCGAGTTCTCGCCACTTGTAGCCCGGGAAGTCGCCCAGGGGATGGTCGGGCGCGGTCTGGGTGCCGTCCGGCAGATGAAGGTTGTGGAACCAGGGCGCCAGCGCGCCGGCCTGCTCGAGGCTCGAGGGCGCTTTCATGCCCGACGCCCGCGGAATGAGGTTCGCCTCTGTCGTTGATGTCGTCGACGTCGTTTCAATACCGGTGCCTCCACTAGTTGGGGCATGATGACAGGTCCGCCGGGGTAAAAAAGCACCTTGGCGCGCGTTCGTCGGGCTGTCTTCGGCGGCTGCGGCAGGTCGAGCTCATTTCAGCTCATTTTTGACCGCGAGGCTTTAGCGTGCCCCGGCCTCTTGGAGCCGGTAGAGGCTCAAGACGTTGGAACCGTAAGCGCGCCGGTCCGCTGCCAACGCCTCGCCGCCCCGCTCGAGCTCGAGGCTGAGCCCGCTCGGGTGCTGAAAGACGTAGAGGCCGCCGGACTTGGCGACGCCCGCGTCGAGAATGGTCTGAAAGAGTAGGGGCAGCTCGAGCGGATAGGGCGGCGCCGCGAAGACCACGTCGAAGGCGCCCCGGTTTTCAAGGACGTACTCGAGCGCGTCGCCCTGCACGACTTCGGCGGGGAGCCCCAGCGCCAGGGCGTTGCGCCTCATGACCTGCGCCGCGGGACGGCTGAGCTCGACCAGCGTGCTCCGCCAGCCCCGCGAGGCCGCCTCGAGGCCGACCGCGCCGGAGCCCGCGAAGAGGTCCAGAAAGCGGCCGCGCGGGTAGAAGGCGAGGATGTCGAAGAGCGCCTCGCGGACCCGAGACGGCGTTGGCCGAGTGCCGCTCCTGGGGGTCTCCAAGGGGCGCCCTTTGGCCTTGCCGCCGATGATGCGGGGTTTGCTCATGGGAGTCAGTCTACAACCGAGCCGGTCTGAAAGGGCCCAGCGTCAAGCTGTCTCTGTCGAGGTGCTTCGCGAACAGCGCTCAGCGTTCGGCTTATTTAGCTTATTTGGAGCTCTCCGAAATGATCTGTGCTCAGGTCGTTTTTCGTCATAA
>JALZLY010000161.1 GCA_030858465.1 Deinococcota bacterium | reverse complement strand
CGTATGCATAACAGCATCGTTTGCGAAAAGTGTGGGGTACCCACGATGGAGACGCGCATTCATACCTTCGAGGGCAAGCACTACTGCATCCCCTGTTTTGAGGAGGTCGGTCTGCGGCACTGGCCTTTTGCGAAAGGGAAAGCCGGTTGTTGACCCTTCTTTTCTAATCCCGCTCCGACCAGACGACTCGAGGCTGACGACCATGATTTTGCGCAAAGCCATTGTCACCGTGATCCCTTTCGTCACCGCTATGGTGGCAATCTTGGTCGTTTGGAAGCTTGTGGCCCTGTTCACCCCGAGTTATCTGCTGCCGCCGCCAGAGAGGGTCTTTGGCCGCTTCCAGCGGGCGCTTGACAACCCCGAGTTTTTCGCGTCTATAGGGCGCTCGCTCGTCAGGTTGGCTACGGGTTTTGCCGTGGCCTCGCTGCTAGGGGTGGGAACCGGGCTTTTGGCGAGCGCCGTCGCGCCGTTTCGTGCTTATGCCAGGGCATTTCTAGCCATCTTGCAGTCGGTGCCGCCCATCGCCTACCTGCCGCTGCTCATTTTGCTGCTCGGCTTTGGAGACAAGGCGGTGCTGTGGGTCATCACCTTCGCGGCGCTCTTTCCGATCGCCATCAACGCGGTTGCCGCAGTCGAGCAGGTGAGCGGCGTCTATGTCGCGGCAGCCCGGAATCTGGGCGCGGGTCCCCGTCAGCTCGCCTTGTGGGTGTACCTACCCGCCGCCCTGCCTGTCCTCATCGCCGGGGCGCAGGCGGGCTTCGGCAACGCCTGGCGGGCGCTCATCGCAGCGGAGATGTTCGGCGGCACCAATATCGGGCTCGGCTGGTCGATCGCTTCCGCCTCGCAGGTAGGCGACGTCACAGGAGTCCTTTTGGGCATCGCCGTCATCGGCTTCCTTTCTGTCCTTATCGACGGGGTCGGCTTCAGCGCCGCCAAGCGCCTGCTGCTGCCCTGGAGATATGCGTGATCGTCCTCACGGCGGTGAGCAAGACCTATAAGGACCTGGAGGTGCTAAAGCCGCTGACTCTCGACTTCGCTGCGGGGACTTTCAGCGCCGTGGTGGGGCCTTCCGGCTGCGGCAAATCGACCCTGTTGCGCCTCGTTGCAGGGCTAGAGTCTCCTTCGGCAGGACGCATCACCATAGACGGTCGCGATCTCATGAATACTCCGACCAAGCGTATCCTCGTTTTTCAAGAGGATGCGCTCTTTCCCTGGCTGACGCTCGAGAAGAACGTCGCTTTCGGCTTGGAGATGAACAAGATGGACAAAGCGGCAGCGCATGAGGTAGCGCGTGAGTGGTTGGGGCGCGTTCATCTAAGCGGATTCGGGTGCTACTACCCGCATCAGGTCTCAAGCGGGATGCGCCAGCGCGCGGCTTTGGCACGTTCCTTGGCGCTCGAGCCTGAAGTCTTGTTGCTGGATGAACCTTTTGGTGCCCTCGACGCCCTTACGCGCCTCAAGCTGCAAGACGAGCTCCTTCGTCTCTGGCAAGCCTACCGTGCCACTGTTGTGCTGGTCACCCACGATGTCGAGGAGGCCGTCTACCTGGCGGATCGTGCCATCGTCCTTTCGCCCCGTCCCACTCGCGTCGAGGTAGACCTGCCTATCGCGCTGCCTAGACCACGGGCTCGAGACCACCCCAAGCTCGTTCGCCTGAAGCGCGAGATCTTGAGCGCTATCGGCATCGAAAAAGAACACGGAGAGGTTTACCATGCATAGACCGCTAACCACCCTTTTGCTCCTTTGCTGCGCCGCCTTAACCCAGCTGGGCGTGGCCCAGCGAGACGCGACCGTCGGGCATATCAACATCTTGCCCGCCGCCCTGCCGCTGGTGGCCGAAGCGGCGGGCATCTATGATGAGCTCGGCCTGAACGCGAACGTGATCGCCTTTGCCGACGGCCCGAGTACCGCGCAGGCCCTGGTTGCGGGTCAGCTCGACGTTGCTTATGTCGGCTACACGCTCGCCTATCTCTGGGCGTCCCAAGATGCACCAGTGCGTATCCTCGGGAGAGCGGCCAACATCGACCTCGTGGTGATGGCGCGGCAGGATGCGGGCATCGCGGAGCTGGCCGACCTGCGCGGACGCACGGTGGGTACGCCGCCCAACGGCACGCCGCCCGACGTCATCTTCCGTGGTTTGGTCTTGCCCGAGGCGGGCTTGAGCGGTGCCGACATCGAGCAGATCCAGGTGCCGCCACCAACCCTGCTGCCCGGTCTGGCTACGGGGCAATTCGAAGCTGCCGTGATGCCCGAGCCCTGGGGCACTATCGCCAAGCTGCAGCTTGAACCCGTTCAGGTTTTCGACATCAACGACCTCCTGCCTGAAGCCGTCTCCGTCGGCATCGTCTTCGTCACTACCCAACGTACGCTCGAGGAAAAGCCCGAGCTCGTCGAGGTGCTGGTCGAGGCGCACAAGCGAACCGTCGCGCTTTCCGAAAGTGACCCCGAGACCTTCAACCAACTGCTTGCCGACGGCTTTTTCCCCAACGGCGTCGAGACGCCTAGCGGCACAATAGAGGGCAGGACGGTCGTCGATCAGGCGATGGCGCGCCTCAGCTTCGGCTACGAGCTTCCCGAAGAGGCCATCGAGCAGATGGAGGCGTTGGCGGCGGTGCTCGTGGAGCTTGGGATCATCGAGGAAACCATCCCGGTCCGCGGTCTGATCGTGCAGTAGCAGGTCAATTGCCCCTACCTTCGCACTTCACCCAAGGGAGAAAGATGCACCGCTTGCCCGAGTCCGACCTGCCCTTTTGGGAACGCCCCGACGTCGTCGAGATGTTCGCCAACCGCCCGCCCGACACGCGCATGGTGGCGCTCTTGAAGAACGCCCCTACCACGACCCGCGTCCTCGACCTCGGCTGTGCCGGCGGGCGCAACAGCCTCTGGCTCGCCCAGCAGGGCTTTGACTTTTTTGCCGTGGACGCCTCAACCGCCATGATTGTCAAAACCCGTGAGCGGGTCGGCGCCCTCTTGGGTGAGGAGGCAGCTAAAGCGCGCGTGCTCGCGGGCCGCATGGATAGTTTAACTTGCTTCGCTGAAGGCTCTTTCGACCTGGTGCTGGCTTTTGGCATCTATCAGGGAGCGCAAAGTGAAGCCGAGTGGCACCGGGCGGTAGCGGAAACGGTTCGAGTTCTCGAGGTAGGCGGTGAACTGCT
>JALZLY010000160.1 GCA_030858465.1 Deinococcota bacterium | reverse complement strand
GCCCAGAGGTCATGGCGGGCTTAAGATAAGCCCTGTAGACCCGCCTCCAGCCGGAGACGAAGCGGTTGACGAGGTGAAACTGCCGGTAGGTGTTGTGGAGCTTCTTTAAGTCACAGGCCGGGTTGTCCATCCGCTCCTCGATATCCGTGACCCGGCTGCTGAGAAAGAGCGGCACGGGCTTAACGAGGGTTTTTGCTAAAGAGGCCGCTTTCCACCGTGAGCCCAGGACCAAAGGCCATCGCGCAGAGCGTTTCATCCCCTCCAACGGGCGGCTTGTCCATGACCTCTCTCAGCACAAAGAGGATGGTGGCGCTGCTCATGTTGCCGTAGTCCTGCAGGGTCTTTCGGGAGGGCGCAAGATCGGCGTCGGTCAAGGCCAGGCTCTTTTGCACCTTGTCCAAGATGCTGCGCCCGCCGGGGTGGACGGCCCAGTGGTCGATATCTCCCAGCGCAATGTTATCTCCCAAGCCCCCTCCTTCAAGGAGCGGCTCGAGCACGCCCGCGATGCTGGCGCCGAGAATCTCCGGGACGTAGCTCGAGAGGACCATGGTAAAACCGCTGTCGCCGATGGTCCAGGCCATGTCCTCCTCTCCCCTTGGCGTCAAGGTGGTGGCGAGCCGCTCGACTTTGAGCGCCCGCTCCGGCTCCTGCGGCGAGCGGGCGCTGACGACAGCCACCGCCCCGCCGTCGGCAAACACCGAGGTGGCGATGATGGCGTCGAGGTTTTGGGTGAGCTGCAGGTGAAGCGTGCAGAGCTCGAGGCAGACCACCAAAACCGTCGCCTCCGGGTCGGCCTCGCAAAAGGCTCGCGCCATGTTGAGGGCGGGAAAGGCCGCGTAGCAGCCCATAAAGCCCAGATGAAACCGCTGCGTCGCCGGGGACAGGCCCAAATCTCTGACGATGAAGTAGTCGGGGCCGGGGGCAAAAAAGCCCGTACACGACACCGTGATGACGTGGGTGATGTCCGCCGCGGCGACGCCCGGACAGTGCGCGACCGCCTTGCGCGCCAAGCAGCTGTAAAGGGGCCTCGAGGCCGCGCTGTAGAGCCCGTTTCTCTCCCCCGTCGTGGGCGCCTTGAGGCGGCCTTGCGCGCCGTCATAAAAGAGGCCCGCGGGCGCGCGCTCGCTGAAGTCGCGGATGACGCTGTGGCGTTTATGAATCCCCGACTGCGCGTAGACGCGGTGGATGAGTCGCTCGACTTTGCGTTCGCTGCCGAGGTGCGCCTTCATGACGTCGCGGATAAAGGTCTGCTCATAGGCCGTCTCGGGCACGGCGGTTTCGATGTGATGAATAAAAACAGCCATGTCTAGCACAACATTACAACCTTACGGGGCGGAGCATTTGGTTCAAAACCACCCTCAGCCCCCTAGAGCAGGTGCCCCCCAGAGCAGGTGATAGAGAAGAAACGCGCTCAGCACCCCCGAACTCACCGCCGCAAAGCGCATGGCGGTATAAAAGTTGCGCCTCACCTCGAGCTCGTCAAAACGCCCTGCCCAGCGCAGTAAACCGACGCCCACCGCGGCGAAGAACAGCCCGAGCGCCGCCGACCAGCCCCAGCCAAAACGGCCCCCCAGGCTGAGCACCATCACGGCGCCGCCCGCGGCGAGGACGGCGACCGCGACGTAAAGCGCCGCGCGCACGCCGAGCATGACCGGCAGGGTGCGGTCGCCCCGAGCCCGGTCTTCCCCCGTCTGGTAGCTCTGCGTCACGATGTAAAGGCCCGTGACGATGAGCGCCGTGGTGACCATGCCGAGGAGCGCCACGGGCTCCAGGAGCGACGCCAAGGTCGGCTTGCCGACAAACCAGCCCCCCGCAAAGCCCACCGCGCCCTGCCCGAGGGCGATCGCCCCTAGCGCCGCCCAGGGCTTGGCTTTCAGCCTCACCGCCGGGTGCGAATAGGCCGTGAAGATAGTGAAGAGGGCTAACCAAGCGAGCGTAAAGGCGGGGCCGACGAGGAGTGCGAGCGGCAGACCGGCGACTTGCACGGCCAGCGAAAAGTAGAGCAGCCCGCCGTCGACCGCCGGAGGCTCGAGCATGCCGCCGATAGGACCCTCGTCCTTGTCGAAATAGGAGTTAAAGGCCGTGGTGCCGCCGTACAAAAAGAGGTGCAGCGACAAGTAACCCAGCCAAAAGCCAGCCTCGCGCGGCGAGCCTCCGGCCAGGAGCACGCCCCACAGGTAGATGGGCGATAAGAGCAGGTTAAAGGGCAAGCGCAGATGGCGCAGCCAAGGATGATGCAGGAGTTGAAGCAACTGGGGGTAGGGGACTCGAGAGCGTTGCATCGCCGTTCTGCCCCAGTCTACCTCTTAAACATCTACTCCTTACTACTCCTCAACAGCAATTCGAAGTGGGCGTTTCATGAGAGACTGGCCGCCACTCTCCTTGCTATCCTTCAGACACGCCGCCCACCAGGGGCTTTCCTAAAGATGAGGTTGCTCGAAGCAGGCGCGATCACGTTGTAGCGGAACAACCGCTAGGTCTAGCCCATCAAGTGCGTGCTAGACGAGGCGCTGATGGCTCCAAAGAGGTTCGTATAGAGGCCGAACTTGCCACCCCGCCTCTTCAAATGCTTCGGCTTTGAATGCGTCCCCGACATGCTTTCTGGCTTCATTTCGAATTGCTGTTAACGTCCGAAGGCCGTGTCCCGGCCCGAAACAACATGGTACGATAGCTCAACAAGGCGATGGGGCTCGCCACAACCGCCTTTTTAGGCTGATGGCTCCTATCCGGGAGGTTAGGGGTTTTTTCTTGTCCTCCTGATAAGGGATATTGAGGTATGAAGGGTTTTAAGGTTCCAGCTTGCTCTGTGCCACTGCGGCTACGATTGTCATCAACAATGCCGTGGCCAGCGGCTGGGAGCTGACATAATGCGGCGTCCCAAGCTCGAGACGACCCCCGCCGCCCGCGCCGCGGGCGGCAAGGCCCCGCCCGCCTCCCTGCCGCCCCTTAAAAACATCTTAGCGGTCGCGGCGGGCGGGGCGATTGGCGCCACGCTCCGTTACAGTTTCATCGTGGCCTTTCCCGTCGTTCCCGGCAGCTTTCCGCTCACCATCTTTACAGAAAACATTGCCGGCGCCTTTCTCCTTGGCCTCGTCCTCACCCTCGTCTTAGAGCACTGGCGCTGGCGCTGGGACATCCGGCCCTTTTTGACGACGGGTATCCTTGGCTCGTTTACGACCTTTTCCAATCTCAGCTTGGACATCGTCGCGCTCGGCCGGGACGGCTGGCTCCTCATTGCGCTGGGCTACAGCGCGGCTAGCGTCGCCGTCGGGCTCCTCTTTGCTTTCTTGGGCATATGGGTGGCAAGACGCCTTGCCAGGGGTCGCGCGTGAATCCTCTTTGGATAGCCTTGGCCGGCGCCCTCGGAGCCGCAAGCCGCTACCTCATCGACTTCTATCTGGTCAGCCGGGTGAGAGGCTCCTTTCCTGTGGGCACCTTTACCGTCAACGTGACGGGTTCCTTGGCGCTCGGCTTTCTCGCCGGGCTGGTGCTCTACCGGGGCATGCCGGTAGAGGTCAAGGTGCTTCTCGGCACGGGCTTTCTCGGCGCCTACACCACCTTCTCGACGTGGATGTACGAGACGGCCAGACTCGTCGAGGAGGGCGCTTGGCGCGCAGCCTTAGTGAACGCCGCCGGCAGCCTGCTGGCCGGGGTCGCCGCCGCCGCTGCGGGCCTGTGGCTCGCCGCGCTTTGGTAGGGTTAAGACTCGCTAGCCAAGAAAGTCGGGGGTGGTCGAATATCGTGGCTGCTGCCACACTGCCCGCGGCTTTCATGGCTCTATGCTCCCCGTGTCGGCGACCGCTGAACCTGTCGTCGCAGGAGGCTGTTATGGCAAAGTATCTGGCCTATGTCACGCTCTTAGCCGCCCTCGTCGTGATGGCTTGGGCCGCACCGTTGCAAGCACAAGAGGCCGCAGCGCCCGCCGAGGAGGCCGAGGTCGTCAACCCTTACTTGGGGCTCGTCGCCTTTCCCGGCTCGGTCATTCTCGAGCAGAGAAGCGAAACGCACGATTCCCACACCGTCTTCGAGTCCGACGCCAGCCTGGAGGCGCTTTACGAGCACTTCCACGAGCAGCTTATCCAGCTTGGCTGGGAGCAGACTGAGTTGGAAAGGAGCGACGATGAGATCGAAGCAAGGTACGAGCGGGAGGGCGAGGAGCTCGATCTTGACCATCTTGGCTCGCGCAGTCCCCCATCTTGGCTGAAAGCCAGGTGGGGGTTAGCGAGTCGCCCGACAGGGCCAAATTTAGGGCGGCGTCTCCTGAGATTCCAGATAGCGCTTGATAACCTCGATAGGCGCGCCGCCCGTTGAGAGAATACAGTAGGAGCCTGACCACAGCACAGGCTTGTAGTAAAACCGCGCTAGGCGCTCGCCATAGTCGCGCCTGAGAAGGCGACTTGTTACCGTCTTGAGGTTGTTGACAAACTTGGCTAACTCCATACCGGGGTGCGCTTCGAACAGAATATGCAGATGGTCTGCCTCGCCCGACAACTCGACTAACTCGTACTCCCACGACTCGCATAGTCGCGTGACAATTTCTTCGGCGCTTTTGAGCATGTCCCCAGAGAGCGCTTTGCGTCTATACTTCGTCACTAGAACCAAGTGGTAGTAAAGTCGAAAAACACTGTGCGAGTGTGACTTTAGTGTTGTCTTGAGTGTCATAACCATAGTATACTCGCTTATGGTTGTTACCCGCCGTGCCCTGTTCAAAGTCTACCCAACCGCTGCACAAGCCGTGCAGTTGGACGAATGGAACGTTTTGCACGCACGGCTTTATAACGCCTGTCTTGAGCAGCGCATCACGGCTTACCGCAAGTGCGGCAAGTCGCTCAGCTACTACGACCAGCAGAACGAACTGCCTGCCCTTAAAGCTGAGTTGCCCGAATGCCTCCCGCTTGGCTCGCACGCACTGCAAGAAACGGTGCGCCGGGTAGACCGCGCCTTTGCCGCATTCTTCCGTAGGGTTAAGGTGGGGCAAAAACCTGGTTTCCCACGGTTCAAATCGGCCACGAGGTACAAAGGATTTACCTACCCCGACCCCTCCGGGTGGAAGTTTGCACTTGGTCCGAACGGTAAGCATGGCTTTCTGGACATCACCAACTTCGGCAAGCTCAAGATTCGAGGTAAACCGCGACAGTGGGGCAAGCCGACCACTCTCACCTTGACTCGCCGGAACGAACAGTGGTACGCCAGCATCACGGTGCGCTGTGAGCCAAACCGTGAGGCGGGTACAGCAGCAATTGGATTGGACCTTGGCTGCGAGAGTGCGATGACTCTCAGCAATGGCGACAAAGTAGAGAACCCACGCTATCTTCGAGCAACGCTCCGCGGACTCAAGGTGTTGCAGCGGAAGCTTGCCAATCAAAAGCGCGGTGGTGCGAATCGAGAGAAGACCCGTTTGGTGTTGTGTCGCTTGCACCAAAAGGTTGCCAACCAGCGGAAGGACTTTCAGCACCAAGAAACGGCTAAACTGATTAAGACCTACGGGCTTATCGCTACCGAAACGCTTAACGTCAAGAACATGACCGCCAATGGCGGCAGGTACAAAGCAGGGCTTAACCGTTCCATCTTGGATGTGGGGATGGCGACCATCAAGCAGATGCTCAGCTATAAAGCGGAAGAAGCTGATAGCTTTCGTCTGATTGAGGTGCCAACACGCAAGGTTAAGCCCTCGCAAACCTGCCCGTCTTGTGGCCGTCAGCATAAGAAGCTCCTCTCTACGCGTTGGCACTCGTGCGAGTGTGGCTGCGAGCTACCTAGAGATGTTGCTGCTGCCCAAGTGATGCTTGCTTGGGCTAATAACGAGCTGGGAACCGGCTTGCTGGCGAGTCCCTGTAGTTTGGGGATAAAGACCCAGGAAACTACCCCCATAGCCGTCAGGCTTGGGGCGTAGTAGTTCATCTGGAAATGAAGGCGAACGCCCGCTACGAACTAGAGATCAACCTCGAGGATTAAGGCCGGCAAGGCTGCCGTTCAAGCGTCTTCGCCGTGTGCGGACGGTTTAGGCTACGCTGTGAGCTAATGCGCCAGACGAGTTGTCATCCTCACATGCCTGAGCCGCCGCCACGCCCTTGGTAGTGGTAAGTAGTACTCGGTGGTACTCCGGGAGGGAGTAGCCGCTTCCCCCGACAATGGTTGCGAAAGCACCTGTCATCAACGTTTGCCGGTTACGTCATCCGGCTCTTTTTCATCCCGCCCTTCCACCACCCGGCGGTGACGGAGTTTGGAGCCTGAGCTATGAACACCGCTGATACCGGCAAGGCAAAACAAGACGAAGAATTAGCGGGCGCGCCTCGAGGCTGGCTGAACCGCACCGTGGGCGGCGCCGGGCTGACCTTTCTCTTACTCGTCAGGGACCCCGAACACACGCCCAACCCCGCGCTCAAGTTCTTCGCCACGCTGCGCGGCCTACCGCTGCGCTTCAGGCGTTATCTGGGAGCCGTGGGCCTCTTTGGCGCGGGCGACTTCTCGCACAGCCTCTTGATTCTAGCGGCGACGCAGCTGCTCACGCCCTCGCTCGGGGTGGTGCAGGCGGCGCAGGTCGCGGGCTTGCTCTACGTGGGGCGCAACCTCGTGCAGGTGCTCCTTTCCTACCCCATCGGCGCGCTCGCGGACCGCTACGGCGAGCTGGGCGTGCTCGTCTTGGGCTATCTCATGGGCGTCCTGACCGCCCTCTTCACCGCCCTCGCCTTCGTCCTTGGCGCGAACGGCATGATGCTCGTCATCCTGCTGGGGGCGATATTCTTCCTGGCGGGCCACTACGTGGCGGTGCAGGAGGCGCTGGAAGCTTCCGTGACCGCCGGAATGGTCGAGCAGGGCGTGCGCGGCGTCGGCTACGGCGCGCTCGGCACCGTCAACGGCGTGACCAAGTTCGTCTCGAGCGCCGGCGTTGGACTCCTCTGGACGGCGGTCTCGCCGGCAGTGGGCTTCGGCTTGGCCGCCCTGCTCATGACTGCCGGCACGCTGGCGCTGGCGCGGCTGCGCGGGGACGGATAGCCTCTAAGGAAAGGCCAAAGGAAAGGCCAATCGCGGGCCGGGCCACACACGCCTGGGCGTCACGGGTGGCATACTGTGAGCAGCATAGGATGGGCAGCATATCAGGGCTAGCACACTTGGGTTGGCACACTAAAGGCTAACACGCCTGGAAAAACGGCGATGGAGCCCGCCACAACCGCCCTGCGGGGCTGATGGCCCCTACTCGAGCGGTAGGGGCTTTTTCTTTTCCCCGGCAACACCCTGGAGGCAGCATGCACACGACCGAATTCGAGGTTCTCGAGACCCTAAAACAACCCTATTGCCCGCTCTGCCGGCTCGCGCAGGAGAGCGCCAAGGACTATCTGGCCGGCGTCTTGGGCGACGGCGTCAACGACGCTGATGTGCGTGACGACTGGCGGCGGCGCGGCGGGCTTTGCGGCAGGCACTGGCGGGTCTGGCGGGGGCTCGACGCGGCCGCGCTCTCCTCGGCCATCATGGCGCAGGACCTGCTCGGCAGCTATCTGGACAACGGCTTTCCCAAAAAGCGTGAATGCCGCGCCTGCCAGACCGAAGGGGAGGCCGAAGGCCGCTACCTCCAGTCGCTGCGTGGCCTGCCCGAGGCCAAGGTCGAAGAGGCGCTCGCGGCGGGCCGGGGCTTTATGTGCTTTCGCCACCTTGACATGCTGAAAGGCGGCCCGCTCAAAGACGCCTTTCAGGGGCGGCTCGAGGGGGTCCAAGGCGAGCTGGCCGAGTTCATCCGCAAAAACGACTACCGTTACGCACACGAGCCTAGCGGCGACGAGCGCGACAGCTGGCTGCGGGCGCTGCGCGCTCTGGGCGGCGAGGTGTGAGGACTAGGCGCCACCGTCGGGTTTCAGAGCCGCCTTTAGCTCCATGAGTTTCTCTTGCACCCGCCGCAAACGGACGATGTCTTCACGCGCCGCCTCATGGTGTGTTTTTCCCGCCGCCGCCGTTGCAACCGCCCCGTGCGTAAGGGCCACGGTCTCGGCGAGGCTTTGGGCCAGTGACGAGCCAAAGCGCAAGAACGCCTCGTCGATGTTTTGAAACAAGGCCCAGCGGAGGTTCTCCACGTTTCGCGTCACCAAGTCATGGACCCGCCCTCTCCAGCGCGCCTCGAGACGGCGGCGGCGGATGCCGGCGGGCAGGAAAGCGTCCCAGGCTCCAGGAGGGATGGGCTCGAGAAGGCTCGGCCCTTGTCGCGTCACCCAGTACGGTTGCCGGACCGTCTCGAAGGCTCCGCTGCTATCGGGGGCATGGCGCGGCAGCTCGAAAAGATCGGCGGCGGTGCCGCGGATGGCGAAGGTCAGCTCGTCGGCACGTTGCTGGTGCAGCCTGAGCACCTCGGCGGTCCTCTGGCGGACCAGGCCGGTCGCTTCTCTCGACTGGCGCTCGAAAAGCGCCAAGATCTCCCCTGCCAGCATCTCCTGAAGCCCTCCTTCCGCATCCCCTGCGGCGTTTGCGGCGGGCATCGCTGCTTCTACGCGCCCCTCCAGATGGGTCACCGCCTGGCTCCGGAGCGCGCTCGCATGGTCCTCCAAAAACTCGCGCAGGCGCAAGCGGTCACCCGCCAGCAGGTCTTTGGCGTGGCGGCTTTGCCCCTTGGCTTCCTCGATCTTTTCTGCTAGAACGGCCAGCTTGCGCTCGAGGTCCTCGAGCGGCATTTCCAGCGAGCGCACCACCAAACCAAGCTGCAGCAGCAGGTCGCCGAGAGCGTCCGCGGCTTTCTGGGCAACGGCTTCACGCAAGGCGGCGCTCTTCTCGGTGGCGAGAAAGGTCAGCAAATCCCCTTCGACCTCCGCCATGCCGCTCCGGCTCCAGAGGGCCGCGTCGCCCCGGCTGCGCGCCAAAAGTCCTTGACGCGCCGACACCAGGAAGATGCGCGCTTGAGAGATGCCGGCCCGTTCGGAGAGCGTTGCCCTTAAAAAGTCCGTCGCGGCCACCGTTTCCTCCGGGCTCAGGTAATCGACCTTGTTGAGAACAAAAAACAACCGCGGCACCTGGGCACGGACCTGCTCGAGAAAGACCAGCTCGGCCTCCGTCACGGGCGGGTCGGCGGAGAGAACGAAGAGGGCGGCGTCGCACTGAGGCAAGAAGCCCAAGGTCGCCTCGGTGTTGTGCCGTAGGGTCGAGCCGATGCCGGGGGTGTCGATGAGGACCACGCCGCCGCGCAAAACGCCTGCGGGATGAAAGACCTCGGCCTGCGAGACCCCCCGGCGGTTCTCCGGGTTTCCCTCTTCGCTCACGAAGCGCTCGAGAAAAGCGCGGAGGTCGTCCTCGCTCTCCCCCGCCACCTCTTCAGGAGGACGCCCGTCTTGGAACGACACGCGGGCGCGCAGCGCCTTCCCGGAGCGGATAAAGGTGGGAATAGCGGTCAAGGGCACGACCGAGGCGGGCAGCACGGCGACGCCCAGGAGGGCGTTGAGCAGGGTGCTCTTGCCGCGCTTGAACTGTCCGAGCACCGCGAGGTGAAAGCGGCCTTGGACCAGCCTCTCCTTGAGCGCCTGCAGCCGCGCGGTCGCCGGGGTGACCTGGTAGCCACTATAGTTCAGGTAATCCAGCCCCTTCACGCACGCCAGCGCGCCGTCGATGACGGCGGCGACGTCCGCAGCGTCCGTAGAGGGACGGGGCGCCGGCCGGCTCAAGGGCGCTCGAACTCCTCTTGCGGCAGCGTCGCGCCCTCGCGGCGGCCCGCCTCGAAGGGCTCGACGTGGATGGTGATGCTGAGCCTCGCCAGACGCCCGCGCAAGTCGTCCTCGAGGGCGACGGCGAGGTCGTGCGCCGCCCTGACCGTCAGATCCGGCGCGACGAAGATGTCCACCTCCGCAAAGCGGTTGAAGCCCGCCTGACGCGAACGCAAGCGGTGGTAGCCGAGCACCTCGGGCTGGGCGTTTAAAACCCCTATAATCACCCGCTCGTCCTCGTCGGGCAGCCTCGAGTCGAGCAGGCCGGCCGCCGCGCGGGCCATCACCTGCCAGCCTTCTCTCAAAATGCGGTAGGCGACGTAGAGGGCGACGAGCGGGTCCAGAACGAGCCAGCCGGTCGCGGCCACCAGCCCCAGGGCGACGAGCACCCCCGCCGAATTCCAGACGTCGATGAGCAGGTGCCGGGCGTTGGCCGCCAAGGCGACCGACTCCGTCCTCTTGGCGACCCGGCGCAGGTACCAGGCCGCGCCGGCGTTGAGCAGCGAGGCCGCAATGAGCAACAAGACGCCCCCGGCGACCTGCTCGACCTCGACCGGCGCGAAGAGCCGCCGGCCCGCCTCAAAGAGGATGACCGCCGCGGCGGCTAAGATGAGCGCCCCCTCCAGGGCGCTGCTCAAGTACTCGATTTTGCTGTGCCCGTAGGGGTGCTCGTAGTCGGCGGGGCGCCAGGCCAGACGCAGCGACAAGAGCACCGTCACCGCCGCCACGATGTTGGTGAGCGATTCGCCCGCGTCCGAGAGGATGGCGACCGAGCCGGTCAGCGCGTAGCCGAGGACTTTCATGGCGACCACGACCACAGCGACCCCCAGGCTCAAGTAGCCCGCGCGCATGCGCAGCCGCTGGGCTGAAACGCCTGTCACCATGTTCCCTCCTCGCTTCCGCTCACAGAGCCTCTCGAGCAGGCGCTGTGGCCGTGAGGCGGCGGGGTTTGAAAGATGCTGCTGGCGAATTCGAGAATGGCGTCCATCACAGCTATTATGGTGTCATTGCGTTCACGAAGTATCTCCCGAAGGGTAGAGCGAAGCGACGTGGCAATCTTGCTTTTTGCCGATGCCTACGAGATTGCTTCGCTTCGCTCGCAATGACAGACATTTTCCTCATAACAAACCCCGAGGGTTTTGGGGCTCTGGGCAATTCGCCAGCAGTATCTTAGACATTCTAGAAAACATCATAGAGGACATGAGGCTCCCGCCGGCGAACCGCGCTTCTCTAACGGTGTCTGCGGGTCGGCCTTGACCAGGTTGGCGAGGCCACATAGCCCTGGTAGAAGCGGTCGCCGTCGATGACGAAGATGAGCCTCAGTTCGTCGGCGCGAAGGCTCGAGGCGCGCACCGCCGCCAGGGCCGCGGCCGCGTTGGCGCCCGCGCGCACCGCCTGGTAGCGCGAGCTCATCATCCGGCCGGCGCTCCCTTCGGGGTAACCGAGGAGCAGGTTGACCGTCTCGCGCGCCTCGGGACTGAGGCCCTCCAGGAGCCTTTTGGTGACCTTGGCGGGGAACTCCTCGAAGAGGCGCACCCGGTCGTCGGGGTCCAACCCTTCTAGGAGCTGCACGAGTTCGGGGTCTTCCATCGCCCGGACGAGTCCGGTCTGTTCGCCCGGGTCAAGCATCTCGAAAACTTGGATGGCCCGGTTCTTTTCTAAAAGCCGGAAGGCGACGACCTGCTCTTTGGGCTCGAGTTCGCCGAGCACCTGCGCGACTTGCGAGGTTGTCGCCTTGTTGACGGCTGCTTTGACTCTATCGAGAGACACTCTATCGAGAGATGACCTGGCAATAAGATGTTTTAGATCATGCACGAGCATAATCCGGCCTCCTTCTTGGGCAATGGGGACCACACCGTCCCCACGGTTGAGCCCGAGATTTAGGCCGGTACGAGAAGGGGCGGCGCGGTCCAGTGTGAAATGGACGCTGACTTAGGCGACGGCGGTTCTAAGCTGGAACTGTCACTGATGTCGTCGTAAGACAATGGACGTGGCTCCCTTCTTGTGTGGTTTGGGTTTGTCAACGAAGAGCTTCGTAGTCTTGCCCTGTGCTCGGGCCCGCCCGGACTTGGGCGCTGCGGTAGACTGCTGCCATGCGAATCGGGATCATCGGCGCGATGGACGAGGAGATCGCGCGCCTGCGGGATGCCTTGGAGGGCGCGGAGGAGCAGCTCGGGGGCGGCTTTACCCTCTACCGGGGCGAGCTCGAGGGCAAGGAGGTCGTCGTGAGCAAATCCGGCATCGGCAAGGTCAACGCCGCCGTCAGCACCCAGTGCCTGCTCTTGGAGGGCGTGGACGCCGTCATCTTCACCGGCGTCGCGGGCGCGCTGGACCCGGAGTTGGGGGTGGGCGACCTCGTCGTCTCCACCGACCTCGTGCAGCACGACGTCGACGTGAGCGCGCTCGGCTACGCGCTCGGCGAGGTGCCGGGCGAAGGGCTCGCCTGGGCGGCCGACGCGAGGCTGCATGAGCTTGCCCTGGCGGCCGCGCGGGAGGCGCCGGACGTTCAGGTCAAGGCCGGGCGCATCGTCTCGGGCGACCAGTTCATCGCCGACGCGGCCAAGGTGCGCTGGCTGCGCCGGACCTTCGGGGCCGTTTGCGCCGAGATGGAGGGCGCCAGCGCCGCGCAGGTCTGTGCGCGCTACAGAGTACCCTTCGTCGTCGTTCGCTCGATCAGCGACGCCGCCGACGACCACGCCGAGGGAGACTTTCGCGCCTTTGCCGAACTCGCCGCCTTTCAAGCCGAGCGGGTGGTCCGGGCGATGTTGCGGCGTCTCTAACCTTCTCAGGCTACAGGGTGGTATGACTGGACCATCACCTTTCGCGCCGCCGCACTCGCCTGCTGTCTGCTTGCCCTGCTCCTGGCGGGCTGCCGGCCGCCGGAGACGCGCAGCCAGAGCGCTGGGGAAGCCGACCGTCAGGCGACCGTCAGCCTACCCGAAGGGCCGCGGCTGGGCCGCGCGCCGGTGCGGGTGACCCTCGAGGAGAACGGTCAGGCGGTCACGGGCGCGAGCGTGCGGGTGACCGGCGACATGACCCACGCGGGCATGGTGCCCGTCATCAGCCAGGCCGAGGAGACCGCGCCGGGCGACTACCTGGCCGAGGGCTTCGAGTTCAGCATGGCGGGCGACTGGATTCTCACAGCGGATATCGGCTACCCCGACGGCAGCCGGGAGATGAGCGAGCTGCGCGTGACGGTGCCGGGAAGCCAGTGAAGAGGAACCGGCTCGGCAGGGGCTCGAGGGCGTGACCCCTCGCCAAGCCTTGCGCCTCTGGTTGGCCGTCTTCAGCACCGGAGCAATTGAAGGTTTAAAATTCAAAATTGAAAAATAGGCTCCCTGCTGATTTTCAATTTTCAACCAGAGGTGTCCGCCTTGTCCAAAGCCATCGTGACGCAACCAAGGGGTTTCGACCTCTTCCGCCTGCCCGGTTTGCGCCGCTTTATCCGCTGGCGCTACGCCCGGCTGGTCTTTCAGCTGCCGCTGCTCGTACTGGCGATATTTGCCATTATCGACGGCTTTACCGGCCGCGACGTGGCGCCGCGGAACGTCGCCACCACCACCCTCTGGCTGCACTACCGCGGCCTGGTGGTGGTCGCCCTGGCGCTCGTCGGCAACGCCTTTTGCGCCGCCTGCCCCTTGATGCTCACGCGCGGCGCGACGCGCTGGTTGGGGGCCCGCCTGCCCAGGAAGCTGCGCTGGCCGGGCGGTCTCAGAAACAAATACCTCGTCGCCGGGCTGCTCCTGGCGGTGTTCTTCTCCTACGAGCTCTTCGACCTGTGGGCGAGCCCCTGGCTCACCGCCTGGCTGGTCGTCGCCTACTTCGTCGGCGCGCTCGCTATCGACACGCTCTTCCCCGCCGGGACCTTTTGCCGCTTCGTGTGCCCCTTGGGCAACTTCAACTTCGCCTACGCCACCGCCTCGCCGACGCAGATCACCGCTATAGACCACGACATTTGCCGCAGTTGCGAGCACAAGCCCTGCCTCCACGGCCGAGTCACTCTAGACGAAAAACCCGCTCACGCCGAGGCCGCCTTTATTCCCCTCGCCGACATCAAAAACGCCAACGGCAAGGGCTACTTTCCAGGCTGTGAAACGGACCTTTTCGTGCCCACCATCCAGTCCAACATGGACTGCACGAACTGCTTCAACTGCGTCCGGGCCTGCCCTTATGACAACGTCGCCCTGAGCCTGCGCCGCCCCGGCTGGGAGTGGACGCGCGCGCCCTGGCAGCGACGCGGGCGCTTGCCCGTTATCATGCTGGGCGTCCTCTTGGCCTTCTGGGGGCTCCTCAACGCCAGCGCCATGGTCGGACCCTACTACGCGCTAGCGCAGGCTATCGGCGACGCCTTGAACAGCCGCAGCGAGGCACTCGTCTTGGGCATCCTCTTTGCCGCCTTCACCCTTTTCGGCCTCGCCCTGACCACCGGGGTCGCCTGGCTCGCCGACCTCTTCGGCGGCGCCCGGAGTACGCCCTTAGAGGCCCTCATGCGCTGGGGCTACATCGCCCTGCCGCTCGGCTTCGGCTTCTGGGCGGCGCACTACCTCTTTCACTTTCTGACCGGAGCCCTTAGCATCGTGCCCGTCTTCGAGCACTTTTTCTGGTACCGGGGCTGGAATATCGAACCCAACTGGCGCTTAGCCCAGGTCGTGCCGACCGCTTGGCTCTTTCCCATCAGCGCCGCTTTGGTCAGCCTCTACACGCTGCTCGCGCTCACCACCGCCCTGCGCATCGCCCTGCGCGACTTCGGCTCTCGGGGCGTCCTGGCGATGTGGCCGCCGCTGCTCTACATCCTGCTCTACGCCGGCGCGTCGCTGCTCATCCTAGGCCTGCCGATGGAGATGCGCGGGACGCTCTTCATGACGGGCCTGTGAATGACGGGCCTGTGAACGGGATAGGGGCATTTGGCCTCTTTACCTCGAGCCCAGATATCCTTAAGATGAACGGAGTGTGGTTGAGTATATGACGCGCGCTCGAGCTCATCCCAAGCACCCTCTGCGGGTCCTGCTGTCTCTTGGACTCGTCTTGCTGCTCGCTGCCGCGCTGCCGCTGACCCCGTACCTGCTCAGCGAAGGGGGTCTGACGAGCAGCTCGAGCGCCAGCGGGCATGCGCATCACACAGATCATCCCGATAAAGCCGAGGTCCAGCACCTTCACTGCCTGAAGTGCGTGATGGCCGTCTCGAGCCTCCCGGCGGCGACCACCGCCGCCGGCAGCGTCCTCCCTGCTCGAGGCTCCCTCGCTACTGCCTATATAACACCCCATTTAAAGCTCCTCTTTGACCCCAATGCCGGAGCCAGAGCACCACCCGTTCATCTCTCCTAACAAGCCCACACAAAGCTAGCGCTCAGGCAAAAGCCGTGCTCCTAACTGCTTTCTGAGCACTGCCTAGAGGTCGCCTTGCAGGTCCAACCCTGACTTGCTCGAGCCCGACCGCCTGAAGACAGGCTAAAACTCAAGGAGATGAACTGATGCAAAGACGCATGGCTGCTCTTGTCGCTATGCTTCACCCTCGTCATTCCCGCCGACATCCCCCTAAGCGACTGATGCCCCTGGGCAACTGATGCACCGTACTTTAGGGCAACCCTGTTTCGAGCCGAGATGAAGGACGTAAAGGCCCATAGCGACTGTCTGCACCTCGACCCCGAGACGCGTAAGGCCGCCGCGCTCCGCCTAAAGAGCGCCAAGGGCCACCTCGAGGGCGTCTTGAGGATGCTCGAGGACCCCGATGTCTACTGCGTGGACGTCATGAAGCAGATCAAGGCGGTGCAGGGCGCGCTCAGCAAGATCAGCGAGGCGGTGCTGCGCTCGCACATCCGCGATCACGTGGCGACCGCCGCCCTCCGCGGGGACACCGAGGCGATGGTCGCCGAGCTCATGGAGGCCCTGAAGTACAAGACTTGACCAGGCCCTCAGCTTCTGCAAAAGAGGCATTCGCAAGCAGAGGCATTCGTTTTCTAAAGCGCCCCACAGCGCAAAAGGAGATTCAGCCATGAAAAACCGCATCCTGGCGCTCGCCGCCCTCCTCATCCTCGCCATCCCCACCGCCTACGCCCATCAAACGGCAACCGTCGGTGAAGGCGACAACCAGTTCAAGGTTATCGTCGGCATGGTCCGCGAGCCCATCTTCACCGAAGAGCGCAACGGCTTGGACCTCATCATCCGCCGCGCGGACAACGACGAGCCCGTTGAGAACTTAGAAGGCAGCCTCTCCGCCGAGATCACCTCACCCGACGGCCAATCGACCCACAGCTTTACCCTCCGGCCCCAGTACGGCAAGCCGGGCTACTACACCGACGAGATCATGCTGAGCGAGCCCGGTGACTACAGCATCCGCATCTTCGGCTTTATCGGCGAGGTGGAGTTCGACGAGACCTTCGAGACGCACGGCGTGAGAGCGCTGTCCGAGCTGCGCTTCCCGTGAACGCCCCGATGATGTTACGCTCTCTCCTGGTAATGGCTGCCCTGACCTCGGTCGGGGCGGCCCATGCCCACGCCTACCTGAGCGCCTCCACACCCGAGCAGAACGTCGTGATCGCCGATCTTCCCGAAGAGATCCGGTTGGTCTATAGCGAGCCCGTCGAGGTGCGCTTCAGCCTCTTCAAGGTCTATGCGCTCGAGGCCGACCCCGAGCTGTCCCTCGAGGCCGACGCGCAGCGGCTCAGCGGCTTGGCAGGCGCGCTCGTCTCCGAAGTGTTGGAAGCGCGCGGCGATGACGACGCCAGAGCCGACGCGGGCGTCAGCACTGAGGCGAGAACCGGCGCGGAGATCACGCTGGCGCTCAAAGAGGGCTTGGAGCCCGGTCACTACGTGGTGATGTGGCGCGTCCTCTCGATCGACACCCACACCACCCAGGGTTTTTACCTCTTTACTTACGACCCTTTTACTCATGACCCAGAAGCAAGCGACGACGCGACTGGCGAAGCAGGCGACTAGGTCCGCAGGTCATGGAAGCCGTCCTCAAGGCCAGCCTCTTTGTCGGCGCCGTCCTGCTCCTGGGCGCGGGGCTCTTCTCCCGCTGGATAGGCGCGGAACTGAGCAGCGCAACGAGTCGGAAACGCCTCTACTGGGGCCTGACCGCGGGCGCGGCGCTGCTCGTCCTTGCCAGCGTCGCCGAGATCACCACCACCGTTCAGCGGGCCGTGGGCGGCTTCTACCCCGACCTTATCTGGGATTACCTCCTCCATACCCGCCACGGTCAGGCAACCCTCGCCCGCGGCGGGCTCACTGCTTTGCTCGTGACGCTGGGATTGGGCGGACGCTTGCCCCGCACCGTCGACCGCCTGAGCTACGGTCTAGGTGGCCTGGGACTGTTGGCAAGCCTGAGCATCGTGAGTCACAGCGGGGCGATGGGCCCTCTGCCCTTTCTGGGCGACCTGGCGCACCTCATCGGCGCGACGCTCTGGGCGGGCGCGCTACTCTACTTCGCCTGGGCGCCTAACTGGACGGAAGCAAAACACGCGCTCGTGTCCGCGGTTTCCAAGGTCTCGAGCCTGGGCGTCTTCGGCGTCGCGGTCCTTACCCTGACGGGCCTCTACACCTCGACCCTGCACCTCTACGGCGTAGAAGCCCTGACCACCACGAGCTACGGCCTCACGCTACTCGCCAAAGTGGGGCTGGTGCTGGTGATCCTGGCTATCGCCGGAGCCAACCGTTGGCTCTTCATGCCCCGGCTCGAACGGGAGGGCCAGACGAGCGGGCTGCGCCGCGCGGTGCGGCTCGAGTCGGTCTTGCTGGTCGCCGTTCTCGGCGCGACCGGCGTGTTGAGCACCCGCGAACCCGCGCACGACCACCGTGATCACGGCGCGCAGCATAGCGCGGCGCACGATCTCAACGGCCATGACTCGCATGTGACACCTGAGCCCGGCGCACAGGTCAACGTCCTAGACCTCGCCGGCGACCCCGCCAGCGTCGAGCCACTCTTGGAAGCCAACGGCGCTTTTGCGCTCGTCGTGCGGGGCGAAGGGTTGGCAGAAGCCGACTTCAGCGTCGTCGACCCGAGCGGCGACCTTCAGCGACCGGATGCTGAGCTCGTTCCCACCCACCACGGCACCGACGAGCTGTGGCTGAGGCTGCCCGCACTGGCAAGCGGCCGCTGGGAACTTCTCGGCCCCGCGGGCGAACGCTTGTCCTTCACGGTACATCAGGGCGAGCTGGAGGGCGGCAGCGTGACGGCCTTTTTCCTGCCCACGCCGAGCCTGGCGGGAGGCGGGCTGAGCGAGGTCTTCGTCTACCAGGACGGCAACGCGAACGAGCGCCCGCTCTTCATGCATTACCGTATGCCCGGCATGGACCACGCCAGCGACGACGAGCGCTTCGAGCTCGAGCGCGACCCCTCCTATCACGACGGCCGCGCCCAGGCAAGGCGCGCCACCCTCAGCTTTCCGATGGTCGGCGCCTGGGAGGTCGCGCTCCTCTTTGGCGAGGAGGGAGAGGAGCAGCGCTTTACGCTCGAGATGCTCGCCGACTAGCCCAGCCATGATGCCCCTGCGTTATGATGCTCCTGCATGACTGGACGCTCACGCCTCATCCGCACCCTGGCCCTGCTCGCCCTGCTCGGCCTGGCCTTCGCCCACCCTACCGTCGTCTTCGGCGAGCTCGTCAGCGAGCCGCGGACGCCGCAGCCCGGCGAGCCCTTCACCCTCACCCTGAGCCTGCGCGAGCCCAGCGGGCTCGGCGTCCCCGACGCCTACGTCTTCGCCGAGTTCTTCCCTCCCGGCGAGCCCGTGGTGGACGGCCAGGGCCGCCGCGCCGAGTTTGCGGAGGCAGGGGAAGGCGTCTACCAGGCCGAGGCGAGCCTGCCCGAGGGCGGGACCTGGACCCTCAAGCTCCGCGACCGGACCTACCGCCAGGAGGAGACCAACGCCCGGCTCGAGTTCGCCATCGGCGCGGACTCGGGCACAGGCGCGGAGGCGAACCCGGCCTTTTTTGAGTTCGTCTTTCCCCCTACCCGGACGCCCATCGAGAGCGTGCTCACCTGGCTGCTCTGGCTCGTCGGCCTGCCGCTGCTCGTCGCGCTGGTGGTAACGGTCATCGTCCTCACCGGCAGCAAAGGGCAGACCGGCACGGCGCAAGGCAGCAAGGAACAACAAAGCAAGGAACCGGGCAAGAGGCGCGCCTAGCGTGAACCCGCTCGAGCAGACCTCGGGCACTATCGTCAACGTCGTGACCGTGCTGCTGGGCTCGAGCCTGGGCCTGCTGTTGCGCGGCCGCTTGCCCCAGCGCGTCCTGGTCGCGGTGATGCAGGCGCTGGGCCTCACCACGCTCTTCGTCGGCCTCAGCAACGCCTTCGACCTCACCCGGGTGAGCGAGCCGCCGGGTGTCATCGTCGGCCTCGTGGCGCTGGCCCTGGGCGGCGCGCTGGGCGAGTGGTGGCGCCTCGAAGAGGGGCTCGAGCGTCTCGGCGAGGCGCTCAAGCGGCGCTTTCGCGGCCAGGGGCGCTTTACCGAGGGCTTCGTCGCCGCCAGCCTGCTCTTTTGCGTGGGGCCGCTGACCCTGATCGGCAGCATCCAGAACGGCCTCATCGGCGACGATTCGTTTCTGTTGCTGAAGAGCGCGCTCGACGGCTTCGCCTCGCTGGCGCTGGCGGCCACCTTCGGCTTCGGGGTGGTCTTTTCGGTCGTAGTCATTGCCGTCTACCAGGGCGGGCTGTCGCTCGGCGCGGGTCTCTTCGCCAACCTGATCCCCGACCCCGCCGCCGACCCGCGGGTGCTGCTCGTAAACGGCGTGGGCGGCTTGATGATCCTCGGCATCGGCTTCGGGCTTCTGGATATCAAAAAGCTGCGGGTGGCCAGCCTGCTGCCCGCGCTCTTCCTGGTGGTCGCCTTCTACCACCTGGGCAGGCTGTTTTACTGAGCTTCACCGGCAAGCTTGCATGGTGCGGGCTCAGCCGAAGAGCTCGGCTACGGGGACCGTCCAGCCGGGTACGACCTCGCCACCGTCCAGCGCCCTCTCTTCACTCAAAATAACGATGTCGGTCAGCGAGCGGTAGACGGTCGCGGTGCGCTTGCGGGGGTCGAGCACGATGACCATGCACGTCCCGGCGCTCAGCCATTCGACGACCTTTTCCTCGAGCTCGGTATAGGTGTCTTCCGGTGACAGGACTTCCGCGGCCATATCAGGTGCGCCCGGCCAGTAGCCCTCCACGTCTCCAACAGCCTCTACCCTTGGCCGGCTCACGAGCGCGACATCGGGAGCGCGCACCGTGTCGGGGTTCGAGGCGATCTTGAAGCCGGTTTCGGCCGCATAGACCTCACCGAGATCATTCGCCACCACATGCCGCGCGAGCCGCCATCCTATCCTCATGGCGACCTTGCCATGCTGGTGCCCTGCCGGCGACATCTTCCTCAGCTCTCCCCTCAGCAGTTCGTAGAGAAAGCCGTCGTCCGGCATCATGAGCAGCTCTTCCGCCGTCACTGGGCGTGTTCGGGTGGTCATATGCTCAACCTCGAGCCGAGTCTAGCATAGGGCCGTGCTAGACTCGAGCCGTGATCAGCGACGGGGACATGGAGCACCTCAAGAGGCTCGCCCGACTCGAGCTGGGCGCCGCGGAGACCGAGGCGCTGAGGGGCGAGCTGAGCGCTATTCTCGCCTCTTTCGAGGAGCTGCGCGAGCTCGACACCGAGGGCGTGGAAGAGCTCGTCCGGCCCATCTTCAGCGTCAACGTCTTCCGCGACGACGCGCCGCGGCCCGGGCTCAGCCGTGAGGAGGCCCTGGCGGTGGCGGTGGCGCATGAGGACGGCTTTTTCAAGGTTCCGCGCACGCTCGAGTAGCCGTTCCGGTCTGGCTGCTCGAGCCTTCATGAAAGCCATTTGGGCCCGACGGTCGCATTTGCCGCGACCGCCACCCCGTATGATCAGCCCGTATGATCACCCCGTATGATCACCCCGAAAGGCAGGTTCCCATGACAAGAGTTCTCGGCGTGTTATTGGCCTTGTTGCTGGCTTTGGCGCTGTCTTCGTTATCGCTCGCCTTCGCGCAAGGCGTCTACATTGGTGCGGGTGTCTCGCGCGCGGCCGCCTTGGACGAGACGGTGAGCATCAGCCCGCAGTTGGGCATCAACCTCGCGCCGAGTATCGGCGTTCGCGCTCTGGTCGATACCAACCTCCGCCTGACGAGCTTTGGACGCGCCAGCGCCGACGCGCTCTTCAACCTCGCTTTGCCCTTTACCACCCTCTACGTCGGCGCGGGCGCCGACGCTTTTTTTGCCGACGGCCGCCTCGAGTTCACCGCCACGACCGTCTACGGCGCGCACGCTCTGGCCGGCGCGGAACTGCGCCTGGGTCCGCTCGGCGCCTTTGGCGAGGTGCAACCGGGGATCACCCTCGACGACAGCAGCCGCTACTTCAGGGCGCGCGCGGGCGTGAACCTGCACTTCTAGCACCGCGTTTCAGCTCCCGTGATGCTGCTCTTCCTGGGGCATCTCCGACGGGTGCTGCTTCTGCAAGCCACCGGCATTGACGGCGCTCTGGGGGCTCGCTAGACTGGCTCAACCTCCCCCGGCGCCCGCCGGAAAACCTGGAGGCCCCGGAGGGCATCATGTGCGCACCCAAGGTGATGGACATTGTTAGGCGGGAACTGAGCCGCCGCGAGCTGTTCAGGCTGGCGAGCGGCGCGGCCCTGGGCGGCGCCGCGCTGGCCTTGAGCCCTCGGGCCGCGGCGCAGACCGGCCTCCAGCTCGGCACCCTGGCCGACCTCACCCACACCCTCTCCGAGCGCTTTCCCGTCTTTCCCGCCTTCGAGCCCATGCGCATCACCACCCTGGTGACGGTCGAGCGCGATGGCTTCTACGCCAACCGCTGGGACCTGGGCGAGCACAGCGGCACCCATATGGACGCCCCAGCGCACTTCGTGGCGGGCGCGGTCACCGCCGATAGAGTGCCGCTGGAGAGCCTGATCGTGCCCTTGGCGGTGATCGACATTTCGGAGCGGGCGAACGCTGACCCCGAAGCGACGCTGACGGTCGAGGACATCGAGGCTTGGGAGGTCGCGCACGGTTCCCTTCCCGCCGGGGCCGCCGTCATGATGCACTCGGGCTGGGACGCGAGGGTGGACGAGCCGGCTAGCTTTTTGAACGCCGACGAGAGCGGCGTCCTGCGCTCTCCCGGCTTCTCGCCGGAGGCGGCCGATTTCCTGGTGAGCGAGCGCGACATCTCGGGCATCGGGGTGGACACGCTTTCGCTGGACATCGGTTCGTCCACCACCTTCGAGGTGCATCTGACCGTCCTGGGCGCGGGCAAGTGGGGGCTCGAGGGCGTCGCCAACCTGCGCGCCGTGCCCGCCGCGGGCGCTACCGTCATCGTCGGCGGCCCCAAGGTCTTGGACGCCTCGGGCGGACCCGTCCGGTTGATGGCCGCCTGGGCCTGACGGGCTGACGGTCCCATGACCACGCGCGCCCGGAGATTGTCTAGAATCCGGGCGTGTATCTCGAGGTCCGCAAGCTGCTCTGCGCCTCGCCGCTCCGCTTGGGCGAAGAGGTCGAGGTCGAACACTGTGCCATTCCCGAAGGTTATACGGTCGGCGCGGAGGTGTTTGTAAAGACTTGGAGCGAGTCGCTGGGGCGCGCCATCGAGATCTTCGAGTGTCCACTTTGCCACGACTACGACTTCGTCGCCAGGGGCGAGACCCTCTACCGCCACGGCTGCGGCGCGCTGCTGGTCCTGTACCGGCACCCGAGGAAGGATATCCTCGTCCTTCCCTAGTAGAAGCTCGCCTCGTAGTCCCTGAGCCGGCCCCCCTGGTAGCGAAAGGTGGCGGAGAAGGTTTCGCTCCCCTCCAACCAGGGCAAGAAGATCCGGTCGCCCGGCCACAGCTCGAGCCCCAGCAGGTCCTCGTCGGCGACCCAGCTCAGCTCGCCCTCGGCCGAAGCCCTGAGCTTACCCTCGAAGCCCGTCACCGTGTAGACGAAGACGTACCAGTCGTCGCGGCCGTCGAACAGGGGGAAGGTCAGGACGCCCCTGAAACGCATCTCCGTCACGCTGAGGCCCGACTCCTCATAGACCTCGCGGCGCACGCAGTCCTCGGGCGACTCGCCGGAGAGGAGTTTGCCGCCGAGCCCGTTGTACTTGCCGCGGTGGTAGTCGCCCTCGCGCCGGCGGTGGAGCATGAGGGTGTGGCCGTCTCGCTTCAAGTAGCAGAGCGTGGCGAGCTTCACCGCCGCGCCTCCCTAAAAGCAGCGACGAAGACAGCCAACAAGCCGGGGTCGTCCTCGAGGCGGCCGCCGACCTCGACCCGCAGCCGCGCGCCCCTGACGCTCTTTAGGTCAGGGCGAAAGGCCAGGACGCGGGCGAGCTGCTCGAGCGCCGCCTGCTTGTCTTGGGCCAAAGCTTGCAGGGTTTCATGTTTGATGGCGCCGCTGGGAGCGACCATGACCAGACTGACCTCGGTCCGGCCGGCCTTTGCCCGCACGAAAACCTGCTCGATCTGGTAACCCGTCCGCACGCCTCACCTTACCCCATAGCCGACCCCAGGGGACATGAAAAAGCGGCCCGGAGGCCGCTTCGGTGCTTTCAGTAATCAGTGCTTTCAGCTAAACCGCCGGCAGTCTACATGCCGGTCATGTCAAGCTCGATCTGGCCACGGATTTCGCCGCCGGGATTGTTCTCGGTGTGGACGTTGATGTAGAAGTTGCCCGCGCGGAGCGCGTCGAGCTGCTCGCTCGAGAGCTCTTCGCTCAGGCTGAAGGCGCCACTGCGCATGTCGGGGTTGGCGGTGACGGCGATCGGGAAGATGACGCCGCCGGCCTCGCCGCGCGGGGCTTCGTGGATGTGCGCGGGCGTACCGGCGACCTCGATCAGGTCGCTCTCGAGGTTCTCGAAGGTGCCGACGAGCTCGAGGGTGTTGCCCGTCAGGGTCACGGTGGCGGCGCCAAAGGCCAGGGTATCGACCGGCGGCACCTCCTCATCGCCGAAGAGTTCGACGAGGGTGGTCATCGCGTCCATATCCGCCGCGGTCTCTGGCGCCATCGGGGCGGCCGACTCCTCCTGCGCCATCCCCTCCTGCATGGCCATATCCGGTTGGGCTTGAGGGGCGCAAGCGGCGAGGGCAAGGGCAAGACCGAGGGCTAAAAGGCTAAAAATCTTTTTCATGTCGTCTCTCCATTCTTGACAGCCACGGACGGTCGTTCGTCTGCTTGCAAAGCGGTTCCGCGTCTGACTCTTCAGCCTGCCATGTCTTCGCCCTTGCCAATAAGGCATTTCATACAGTTTGTCAGGAAACGGTCATGTGGCGACAGAAACACGACCCTCTTGCCCACGACCCTCTTGCCGTCGTCCGGCGACTCGGTTTGCGACACGGCGCTTGCACCTTGTTTTCCTGATGGAGCGCTTGCAGGGAAGGTGGAGCGCTTACAGGGATGGGAGTACACAAGAACCGCCTGGAGTGCTAACATGGCTTTGTAAGGCGCAGTCGCCTTTTGCTTTTGCTTAGAAAGTATAAGTAAGAGTGAAGCTAAGATTATTCGGAATTTTCTCTGTCTACCTTGGAAAGTAAAGTCGAGGGAGGATAACGTGAGCAACGACAGTTTACGCCAGCGCCGCGCCGAAGCGGTCGCGCCCGCCGCCTACTCGGTGCATCCCTTTTACCCAGAGCGCGCCGAGGGATCGTACCTCTGGGACGCCGACGGCAAGAAGTATTTGGACTGGAGCGTCGGCATCGCGGTGATGAACATAGGCCACTCGCACCCGCGGGTATTAGAGGCCGTGCGCCAGCAGAGCGAACGCTTTCAGCACCTCTGCTTCGCGGTCGGCATGCACGAGAGCTATATCGCGCTCTGCGAAAGGCTCAACGGCCTCGCCCCCGGTCCCTCGCCCAAAAGGACCTTTCTCGTCAACTCGGGCGCCGAGGCGGTGGAGAACGCGGTCAAGATCGCGCGGGTAGCGACCAAGCGCCAGGGCGTGGTGGCCTTTACCCACGCCTTTCACGGCCGCACCCACATGACCCTGTCGCTGACCGGCAAGGCCGACCCCTACAAGGAGGGTTTCGCGCCCCGCGCCGCCGAGATCTACCGCGCCCACTACCCCTACCTCTACCGCAGCCCCCTAGCGGGCGCCAGCGAGGCGCAGAGCACGCGGTACTACATCGACCTATTGCAGGATCAGGTCAAGACGACCATCGGCGAGGGCGAGGTGGCGGCCTTTTTGCTCGAGCCCGTGGCCGGTGAGGGCGGCTTCATCCCCGCGCCCGAAAGCTTTCTCCGGGCCCTGCGCGCCTACGCAAGCGAGATCGGCGCCCTCTGGATCGACGACGAGATCCAATCGGGCATCGGCCGCACCGGCGCGTGGTGGGCGGTCGACCACTACGGCTTGGAGCCCGATATCATCACCAGCGCCAAGGCGCTCGCCTCGGGCTTTCCGCTCTCGGCGGTCATCGGCAAGGCCGAGGTAATGGACAAGGTTGGCCCCGGTCAGCTCGGCTCGACCTTCGGCGGCAACCCCACCGCCTGCGCGGCGGCGCTGGCTACGCTGGACGTTATCCTGGAGGAGGGGCTCTTGGAGCGGGCGCGCAAGATCGGTACGGTGCTCATGGGCCGCCTCCGTGACCTGCAGCTCGAGTTCGCGCAGTTAGGCGACGTGCGCGGCCTGGGCGCCATGATCGGCCTCGAGTTCGTCACCAGCGCCGAGGACAAGACGCCGAACAAAGAAGCGGTCCAGGCCATCGTCGCCAACGCCCGCGAGAGCGGCCTGATTCTCCTGCCGACCGGCACCTATGGCAACGTCATCCGTTTGCTTCCACCCATTCGCATGAGCGACGCCGAACTCGAGGAGGGTATGGAGGGGCTCGAGGCGGCTATCAGGCGCGCGCTCGAGCCGGTTACGGCGACGGTCTAGAGCCAGGACGGGCAAGGACCGGTGCCGAGAGCTGAGCTTGAAGCCTGCCGCTCAGCCCTCAGTCTTGTCCTTAAGCCGTCTTCTCGATAGGCACGCCCACCATGTTGCCCCACTCGGTCCAGGAGCCGTCGTAGTTGCGGACCTTGGGGTAACCCAGGAGGTACTTGAGGACGAACCAGGAGTGCGAGCTGCGCTCGGCGATGCGGCAGTAGGCGATGACGTCCTTGTCCTGGGTCACGCCCTTGTTCCCGTAGAGCTGGGCGAGGTCCTCGGCGCTCTTGAAGGTGCCGTCCTCATTGGCCGCCTGCGCCCAGGGGATGTTCTGCGCACCGGGGATATGGCCGCCGCGCTGGGCGCCCTCTTGGGGGTAGTTGGGCATGTGCAGGAGCTCGCCGCTGAACTCGGCGGGGCTGCGCACGTCGACCAGCGTCGCCTTGCCGCTCTGCACCTTGATGATGTGCTGCAAGACGTCTGGGGCGTAGGCGCGGATCGACTCGTCGCGGTAGGGTACCTCGTAGCCGCCCTTGGGGTGCGAGGGGGCCTCGGTGGTGAGCTCGCGGCCCTCGTCCAGCCACTTCTGACGGCCGCCGTTCATGAGGCGCGCGTCCTTGTGGCCGTTGTACTTGAAAAACCAGAAGGCGTAGGCGGCCCACCAGTTCGACTTGTCGCCATAGAGAACCACGGTGGTGTCGTTCGAGATGCCCTTTTCCGCCATCAGCTTGGCGAAGCCCTCTTCGTCGATGAAGTCGCGCACGTCCTGGCGCTGGAGTTCGGTGTGCCAGTCGAGCTTGACCGCGCCGGGGACGTGACCCTGCTCGTAGAGCAAGACGTCTTCATCCACCTCGATGAGGCGGATGGTGGCGTCGCTTAGGTGCTCGGCCACCCAGTCCGTCGAGACGAGTACCTCGGGGTTGGCATAGTTCATGGCTCACTCCTTGCGACGCTCGAGGCGTCTTTACCAAAATGTTGACATATAAAGTCAACTACTGCAACAAGCTAGCTAGCGCAAGGCGACCCGCACCGCGTTCTTACGAAAGGCGCCACGAGATTGGTAGCGAGGCGGCCGAATTACCGGAACGTCACGACAATAACCTCATCACCAACTATTAGAGACCTGCTCCACCCTCGGAGGAGGATCCTATAGATACGATCTTCATCCGCAGATGAAGATCGTACAGAGCTTCTCTTGTCCAACAAAACCTAGCGAAACGTCAGAAAGCCCCTTTCGTCTTCTACGCTTGTTATCACGTCACCTGAATCATCCTCGTCATAACGGACGATAAGAAAGCCAATGACCGTAACGTGGCCGGGTTGGCTTGCCGACAAGCGAAAGCTATGCTGGAGATCCATCGCTTCACCGCGTTCAAAGGTAAGCTCTCCATAATCTGTGGCAAGGGTGTCGCCATCGAACAGCTGAAGGCCCTCAGGCAAGGGCGAGACTGGATTGCAAAACCCACCCATCTCCGTCGGTAGTGTAATCAAAAGACAAGCACCAAGTTCTACAAAACTACGTTGGCAAAGTTAGCTGGTTTTAGCTATGATAGGGGTTGTCAGGCCCAGCAGGGGCACGATTACAGCGTAAGGAGGTGTGGTGATGGCCAGACGAGCCGCTCGCCCCCCAGCCACTGAGGTACAGACGCTGCATACCTTGCAGCGTCGCTGCCCATTGTGCGGTGTAGCCATGTGGGCGGACTACGACAACTACCGGACCGTAACGACACTGAGGCAGGTTGTCAGGTTACGCCTCAAGGTGCGTCGTTGCACCAACCCTACCTGCTCTTGCTATCATCAACCCTACCGTCCCGAAGCAGAGGGAGGTATTGCCCTACCGCAGCACGAGTTTGGTCTGGACGTCATCGCCCTAATAGGCACGCTGCGTTATCAGCAGCACCGCAGTGTGCCAGAGATTCACGAGCAGTTGCGGGCGCGCAAGCTGGAAATCAGCCAGCGAACGGTGAGCAACCTGCTCGATCGCTACGATGAGTTACTGGCCCTGTCGCTTACCGACGGGCAACGCTTGGCTGAGCTGACGCTCAAACAGGGGCGAGTGATTCTGGCACTTGATGGGCTGCAGCCGGATGTGGGTCACGAAGTGTTGTGGGTGCTGCGGGATTGTCTTTCTAACGAGGTATTGGTGGCACGGAGTCTGCTGTCGGCGAGCAGCGATGAGCTGAGCGGCTTACTGCGCGAGGTTGCGGGGGCGCTACCTGTTCCTATTGCGGCGGTCATCAGTGACGGCCAACAGTCGTTGCGCAAGGCTGTGCGGGAGGCTCTTCCTGGAGTAGTGCATCAGCTCTGTCAGTTCCACTACCTGCGAGAGGCGGCAAGACCCATCTACGAGGCCGACCGACACGCCAAGAAAGAGCTCAAGAAACGGGTGCGGGGTATCCGCCCGATCGAGTGCGCCCTCGAAGACCGCAAGGATAGCGAGGCGGAGGTCATTCGTGGGTATTGTGCGGCGGTGCGCAGTGCGCTGAGTGATGACGGTCGACCTCCCCTGGTCGCGTCCGGTTTGAAACTGCAGGCGCGCCTCTCGGCGATAGCCGGGAGTCTCGACCGGATAACAGGCCAAGGCAACGAGCAAGGTGGCGAGCAAGCTACAGAACAAGGGCGGGGGGGTCGTGAACTCCAGCGGTTGCGGGCTATCCTTAACCGAGGCTTAGCAGAGACGCAGTCGCTATGGCCTGATATCCGCAGCGCCTATGGCTGGGTACATCAGGCCGCTTGCATCCTCGATAACCCAACTAAGCTTGATGAAGGTGCCCTGTGAAACGGGTATCGGGGGGTGAAGCGGCAGCTCCGCGGCCTTTTAGGTGCTATGAAGCGTCACCGCAGCAAGGCAGGTGAGCTCACCCCAGCGGTCGACCACTTCCTCAAAGTCAGTCGCAGTTACTGGCCGGGGCTGTTTTACTGCTACAGGGTTCCTGGGTTACCCAAGACGAACAACGATTTGGAACAGTTTTTTGGTTCCCACCGCTATTATGAGCGGCGTGCGACGGGACGCAAGACCGCCTCGCCTGGGTTGGTGCTGCGCGGTTCGGTCAGGATTGTTGCGGCTGCCGCGACCAGAGTAACTACCTTCTCGGCCAACGACCTCGCGCCCACCAGCCTGGAAGCGTGGGCTGACTTGCGCCAAGAACTCGACCAACGTCGCCAAACCCGAACCCTGCAACGCCGCTTCCGTCAACACCCTGACGCTTACCTGGCACAGCTTGAAGCTGACTGGCTCCAGCTAACTTTGCCGCCGTAG
>JALZLY010000159.1 GCA_030858465.1 Deinococcota bacterium | reverse complement strand
GTGTTTGACGCTCTCGAGAGCGCGGCGGACTGGCTCAGGAGCGAGAATCTCAGCCTTGGCGGGAGGACGCCGCTCGAGTACGCCGACACGGAGATCGGCGCGCGGGAGGTCGAGAACCTCTTGGGACGCATCGAATACGGGGTTTATAGTTGATCACCGCCTGGCGGCTCGTCAGGCCACAGCATGACAGCAAGGAAGAGGCCTTCTCAGGCGAAGGGGCGGTCTGCTGATCACGAGTTGGGTGCCAAGGGGTGGAAAATCCAATAGGATAGTGGCATGGAACAAAACTACACTGCGGTAATCAAACAGGACGGCGACTGGTGGGTTGGCTGGATTGAAGAGGTTCCGGGAGTTAACTGCCAAGAGCGAACCAAGGAGGAGCTTCTGGTTAGCCTCCGAGAGGTGCTAAGTGAGGCTCTGGAGTTTAATCGTCAAGAGGCTCGTTCAGCAGCAGGTGATCACTACATCGAGGAACACATCGCTGTATGAAACGCAAGCAATTCCTGCGCTACCTGCGTAGGAGTGGTTGCGAGTTGTTGAGGGAAGGCAGTAGCCATTCATGGTGGCATAATCCTACTCAATAGGCGGTCTGCCATTCCGCGCCACACAGAGATTAAAGATATCTTGGCCGTCAAAATATGCAAGGATTTGGGAGTGCCGCCCATCAAATGACATTTCGAATTATAGTTGAGGTTAAATTATATCGCGCAGGACGACCCTAAGCGGGCGACCGCGCTCTTACCGCGCCAGGGCAAAGCGCAAGGCCCGGCTCGCGCCGTTGCGCCAGTTCACCCAGTTGTGCCCGGCGTTGCGCTCCTGGTAGCGGCAGTCATAGCCCTTCTCCTCGAGCGCCGCGGCGAGGTTGCGGTTGACCTCTAGGAGCCACTCGAGCGTCCCGCACTCCAGCGACCAGCGCAGCGGCTTGGGGTCCTCCGCGCGGACCCGCTCGAGCAGCCAGGAGACCTCGGTGCGGTAGTGCCTGGGCGCTTCGGGGCTGCCCAAAAAGGCCCCCGACTGGGCGATCACCGTGCCGAAGAGGTCGGGCCGCTGCCAGGCCAGGGTGGCGCTCGCCAAAGCGCCCAGGCTGGCGCCCATGAGCACCCGCTCGCCCGTGGGCTCGAGCTCGCTCTCCACGAAAGGCAGCAGCTCTTCGATGAAGGAGCGCCGGTAGTCGGGGTTGAAGGAATACTCCTCGAAGCGGTCGCCGGGCTCGGCGAAGACGAGGTGGGCCGGGCGGACCCCGCCCTCCGCCAGGAGAGCCTCCAGCACCAGCGGCAGGCGAGCGATACGGTAGTAGGCGACGCCGTCCTGGAGGTAGAGGCAGGGCAGAGGCTCGCCCTCATGACCGGCGGGGGTATAGGTGATGAGGCGGCGGGTCTGGCCCAGGACCCGCGACTCGAGCCGGAGCCGCCGGCTCGTTCCCCTCGGTTCTCCCTCGAGCCCGGCGTGGGGGTCGGGCCGGTAGTCGGGGCCGAGGATGGCGCTGGCGCTGGGGTACCAGGGGTTGTCGGCGCGGAGGTCGTTTTCGGGGTCGGGGCGCACCTTGCCGGCCTCGTCCACAAAGGCGTACTCGAAGTAGGCGTCGCCCGGAAGGGTGAAGGCAAAGCTGCTGACCTTGGCGGCGTCTACCCGCTGCGGGTTGCGCTCCATGTCGGTGTGGTCGGAGACGATATGTCTCGCCCAGTCGGGAATCCGAATGCTGACTCTCACCCGTCCAGTCTAAAGGGCGACGCGCTCGAGGGCGAGTTGGTAGACTCCCTTATGGTGCATGCTTTTGATACGCTAAGGCTCGAGGACCTGCAGGCGCGCCACTGCGCGAAGTGGCAGAAGTACGGCCCTGAGGTGATTCCGCTCTGGGTCGCCGATATGGACTTTCCCACCGCCCTGCCCATCGTCAAAGCCGTTCAGGCGCGCGCGGCCAGCGGCAACCTCGGCTATCCCAGCCACACGGGCGAGCCGGGCCTGGTCGCGACCATCCGGGGGCGGATGGAGAAGCGGATGAGCTGGCGCTTTGAAGAAGGCGACGTCTGGCTCACCGGCGGCATCATCCAGGGCCTCTACCTGGCCGCTTTGGCCTGCGCCTCGGAGGGCGAGGAGGTCATCGTCCAGTCGCCCATCTACCCGCCCTTTCTCGCGGCCATAGCGGACACCGGCCGGGTGCCGCGCTACAACGGGCTGCGCTGGAACGGCGCGGCCTACGACATCGACTTAGAGGGCCTCGAGGCCCTCGTCAGCCCCGCCACCAGGCTGCTCATGCTCTGCAACCCGCACAACCCCACGGGCCGGGTCTTTAGCCGCGACGAGCTCGAGGGGCTGGCCGACTTCGCCCTGCGCCATCGCCTCTGGGTGGTGTCCGACGAGCTTCACTGCGACCTGGTCTACGAGGGCCGGCGGCACATCCCCTTCGCCTCGCTCTCGGCCGAGGTTGCCCAGCGCACCGTCACCCTCCTCGGCCCCACCAAGACCTTCAACATCGCCGGGCTCAAGGTCGGGGTGGTGGTCAGCCAAAACCCGGGCTTGCTGGCGCGCTTCAAGAGGTTGGGGCAGGGCCTGGTCACGCCGCCCAACGTCTTAGCGCAGTCGGCGGCGCTGGCCGCTTACCGTGAGGGCGGGGAGTGGTTGGAGGACAGCCTCGCTTACCTGACAGGCAACCGCGCCTTCCTGGGCGAGTTTCTCCGCGAGCGCCTGCCGCAGATCGGCTACGCCGAGCCCGAGGGCACCTATCTGGCCTGGCTCGACCTGCGCGGGCTCGGCTTGGCTGAGGACCTCTACCCCTTTTTGCTCCTGGAGGCCAAGGTCGGCCTCAACGAAGGGCCGCAGTACGGGCCCGGCGGCGAGGGCTTCGCCCGGCTCAACTTCGCCACCTCCCGGGCCATCCTGCAAGAGGCCCTGGTACGCCTCGAGGGGGCCTGGCGGGCGCGCCGGGGCTGAGCATGACCTTCGACCCGGCCTTCGACCCGGCACCGCCGGAGCTGCTCAGCTGCACCCTCTGCCCGCGGCTGGTGGCGCACCGTGAGGAGGTCGCCCGGCTGAGGCGCCGCGCCTACCGGGACCAGGACTACTGGGGCAAGCCGGTGCCGGGCTTTGGCGACCCGGCGGCGGGCATCTTGCTGCTCGGCCTCGCCCCCGGCGCTCACGGCTCGAACCGCACCGGCAGGATGTTCACGGGCGACGGTTCGGGCGACTTTCTCTATCCGGCCCTCTACCGCGCCGGCCTCGCCAGCCAGCCAGGGGCGATGGCCAGGGGTGACGGCATGGGTTTGCACGGCGTCTTCATCACGGCGGCGGCGCGCTGCGCCCCGCCCGGCAACAAGCCCGCCAGGGAGGAGCTGCGCAACTGCCGGCGCTGGCTCGCCTTCGACCTCGACCGCCTGCTGGGGCTCAGGGTCGTCCTGGCGCTCGGCGCTATCGCCCACGACAGTTACCTCGAGCTGTTGCGCGGCCGGGGAGTGAGCGTCAAGAAGCGCCGCCATCCCTTCGCCCACGGCGCGCTGCACCGCTTCGGGGGCTGGCCGCCGCTGCTCGACTCCTACCACGTGAGCGTCCAGAACACCAACACCGGCCGGCTCACCGGGGCGATGTTCGACGAGGTGCTGGAGCAGGCCAAGGCGCTGGCGCAAGCGAGCCGATAAGATCGGGCTTCCAAGACCGGAGCCTCATCATCATGCAGGATGATGACCGGCGTGGCGGCGCTTCCAAAAGGCCTAGAGCCTGAGCCTCGGATCGAAGACATCGCGCACCCAGTCGCCCAGCAAGTTGACCGAGAGCACCAAAAAGGTGAGGGCCAGGCCGGGAAAGGCGCTCAGCCACCAGACGCCGCTGAAGAGGTGGTTCTGGCCCGCGGCTACCATCAGCCCGAGGCTCGGCGTGTCCACGCTGACGCCCAAGCCGAGAAAGGACAGCGTGGCCTCCAGGAGCACCACCCGCGGAAAGTCCACCGAGAGCTGGACCAAGATGGGCGACAGGGCGTTGGGAAGGATGTGTTTGGCGAGGATGCGCGGGGTGCTGGTGCCGAGTGCCTGCGCGGCGCTGACGAAGTCCCTTTCGCGCACCTGGATGACCGCCGCGCGGGTGATGCGGGCGTAGATGGCCCAGCCCACCACGCCGATGACCAGGATGACCCGGTCGAGGCCGGCGCCCAAGAGCGCCAGGACCACCAGCGCCACCAAAATGGTGGGCAGCGCCAGCTGCGCGTCGGCTAGGCGCATGATCAGGCTGCCCGCGCGGCCACCGAAGTAGCCGGCGACGAGGCCCAGCGGAATGCCGATAGCGGCGCTGATGAGCAGGGCGAAGAAGCCGACCGCCAGTGAGACGCGGCCGCCGTAGAGGATGTTCGAGAGGATGTCGCGGCCCAGGTTGTCGGTGCCGAGGAGATGGTCCTCCTCGCCGCCGGGCAGCCAGTTCGGCGGCGCCAAGTTGATGAGGATATTCTGCTGGCGCGGGTCGTGGGGCGCGAACAGGTCCGCGCCGAGCGAGGCGACGACGAACACGAGCAGGATGAGCAGCGGCGCGACCGGCAAGGATTTGAGCAGGCGCCTGGATGTCATTTATCCAGTCCTCATCTGGCCGGTTCTCATCTGGTCGGTCCCATCTAGTTGTACCTCACGCGCGGGTCGATGACGCTGTAGAGGATGTCGACCAGGGTGTTCAAGACGACGAAGATCAGGGCCACGAACAGCGTAAAGGAGATGATGACGGGAAAGTCCAGGGTGGTCAGCGCGCGCAGGGCCAGCCGGTTCATGCCCGGCCAGGCGAAGATGCTCTCGGTGACGACGGCGCCCGCCAACAGGTTGCCGAACTCGAGCCCGGTGACCGTCACGAAGGGAATCAGCGCGTTGCGCATGGCGTGGCGGTAGACGACCAGGCGCGGCACGACGCCCTTGGCCCGCGCGGTGCGCACGTAGTCCTGCGAGAGTTCCTCGAGCAGGGTGGCGCGGATCAGCCGGGTGAAGAGGGCGATGCGGTAGGTCGCCAGGGTAAAGGCCGGCAAGACGAGGTGGGCGAGCGTGCCGCTGCCATAGGCGGGCAGCCAGCCCAGTTCGACGCTGAAGATTAAGAGCAGCATGACCGCCAGCCAGAAGTTGGGCGCGGAGACGCCCAGGACGCTGACGAAAAGAAGCGTCTTGTCGACCAGGCTGCCGTGACGGTTGGCCGCCATCACCCCCATCGGCACGCCCAGGACCAGCGCCATCAGCATGGCGGCCAAGACGAGCTGGGCGGTGGCCGGAAAGCGCTCGACGATCATGCCCATGGCGGGCTGGCCGGTCTGGAAGGAGCGCCCCAGATCGCCCTGGACGGCGCTCGACAGGAAACGCCAGTACTGCACGTAGAGGGGCCGGTCGAGGCCGAAGTTGCTGCGGATCTGGTCGATCTGGGCTTGGGTGGCGTTCTCGGGCGCCAAGAGCTCCACCGGGTCGCCGGCCACGTTGAGCAAGAAGAACACCAGCGTCCCTACGAAGACCAGGACGCCAAAGGCCTGCACGCTGCGCTGAAAGATAAAGCTGAGCATAAGATTAGGTGCAGGGACAAGGGGCTGTCCCTGCTCCCTGCACCGGGGTCAGCGCCGGCTAGCGGCTGCGCATCTCGAAGGCGAGGATGTACTCCTGCGGGTTGGCCTCGAAGTCGATGTCGCCGCGCACGCCCGCTATAACGCTCTCGACGTAGAGGGGAATCCACACCACGTCCTCTTTGAGGGTGCGCTGGTTGATCTCGTGGATGAGTTCGATGCGGCGCGCCTCGTCGAACTCGGCATTGACCTCGGCGATGAGCGCGTCCATCTCGGGGTTGGCGTAGAAGTAGCGGTTCAGCCGGCCAAAGCCCGCCTGGGGGTCCCTGGTGTGGATCATGTTGTTGAAGGTGCTGACGACGTCTGGCGAGCCCCAGCCCGCTAGATACATCATGAACTCGCCTTCGTCGATCATGGGAAAGAAGACCGTGCGGGTGGTGGCGTTGACCTCGACCTCGATGCCGACCGCGCCGAGCATGCCGCCGACGGCCTGGGCGACCAGCGCGTCGTTCAAGTAGCGGTCGTTGGGCGCGTCGAGGCGCATCCGGAAGCCGTTCTCGTAGCCGGCCTCGGCCAGCAGTTCGCGGGCGCGCTCGGGATCGTAGTCAAAGCGCTCGACGAGCGGATCGTAGAGGTAGTCGATGGGGGAGATGTACTGGGTGGCCGGGGTGACGACCCCGCCCATCACCCGCTCGATGATGGCGTCCAGATTGATGGCGTGAGCGACCGCCTGGCGGACCCTGGGATCGACGAAGGGATTGACGCCGCCGGGCAGGCCGCTCGCCGGGCAGTTTTCGCGGCACTCGAAGTTCATGGTCAGGTAGATGACGCGGGTGCTCGGCGCCATGGTGATGTAGGCGTCGGGGCTGCGTTCGACGCGCTCGAAGTCCTGCGGCAGGATCTTCTCGGCGATGTCCACGTCGCCCGTCAACAGCGCCGACAGGCGCGTCGCGCCGGCCGGGATGTTGACCAGGCGCACGCGCCTGAACTCAGGCTGCTCGCCCCAGTAGTCGGCAAAGGCCTCGAGCGTTAGGGAGTCGTCGGTGGTGTAGCTCAGCGCGCGGTAGGGTCCCGTGCCCATCGGCTCGTTGGCCATCCGGTCGTCGCCTACTTCCTCGGCGTAGTCCGGCTTGGCGACGAGCACCTGGGCGAGCTTGAGCGGCAGGAGCGGGTCGGGCGTGTCGGTGTGAATTTCGACGGTGTGCGCGCCCGTGGCGACCGCTTCGCGCATGGCGGTCAAAAACTGCGCCATCTGCGATTCGGGGTGCGTCTTGGCGCGGGTCAGCGAACCCACCACGTCCGCGGCGGTGAAAGGGCTGCCGTCGTGCCAGGTGACGCCCTCGCGGAGGGTGATGACCCAGCTGTTCTCCCCTTCGGCCTCCCAGGCGGTGGCCAGCTCGGGCACCAGCTCGCCCTCGCGGCTCATGCGGATGAGGTACTCGTAGATGTGCTGCTGCCAGGCCAGCGTGGTGGTCTCCTGGCGCTTGTGCGGGTCCATGGTGACGGCGCCGCCCTCAAAGGCGATGGTGATGGGCCGGTCACTCTGCGCGCCCACCGTGCCCAAGGTGCTGAGCAGCAGTAGAGCCAGCAGCGAAACGATGTTTCTCACGAAATATCCTCCCTTGAAGTTGCGGCCCAAGTGGCGACCGCGGCCTTGTCCAGCACCTACCGTTCGTTAATGGTTGTGCCTCTAACTATGCTAACACAGCCTTAGCGCAGACCTAACACAACTCGAGAACCTCCTTGCGGCGTTTCTTGTGGGAAACTGTCAGAGGATTGGCTTTGAGCGTCAATCCGGCGCCGACGGTCGCAAGCGATTGACGGCGGCCAGGCACTCGAGAGGAGATAGCATGCAAAGAGGAGACGGCATGCAAAGAGAAAGCAGCGCGCGACAGGCTTATGAGAGGATCGACGCCCAGATAGCAGGCTTGCGTCCCTTGTTGCTCGAGTTGAGCCACAAGATCCACGCGCACCCCGAGATCCGCTTCGAGGAAAGGCAGGCCTCGAGCTGGCTCGCCGAGACCTTGGCGGCGCACGGCTTCGCGGTCGAGTGCGGGGCAGGTGGCCTGGAGACGGCCTTCTACGCCCGCCTGCCCGGCAAAGGTGCTGGGGCCAACAGCGGGCCGAAGGTGGCGCTGGTCTGCGAGTACGATGCGCTCGAGGGCCTGGGCCACGCCTGCGGCCACAACGTCATCGCCACCATGAGCCTGGGCGGCGCGCTGGCGCTCGCGCCGCTGCTGGAGAACCTGGCAGGCGAGCTGGTGGTCGTCGGCACGCCCGGCGAGGAGGGCGGCGGGGGCAAGGTCATCCTGCTCGAGGCGGGTGTCTTCGACGGGCTCGACGCCGCCATGATGATCCACCCGAGCTATGAGACCCGGGTCGGTGGCCCTTCGCTCGCCCGGGTGGGCTGGGAGGTGCGCTACAGTGGCGTGCCGGCCCACGCCGCGGCGGCGCCGCACCTGGGCGTCAACGCGCTCGACGCGGTGCGGCTGGCCTTCAGTGGTCTCGACGCGCTGCGCCAGCAGGTTACCCCCGACGTGCGCATCCACGGCGTCGTCACCCACGGCGGCGACGCGGTCAACATCATCCCCAAGGAGGCGGCCATGCGCGTCTTCTTGCGCGCGGCCAGCAAGGATTATCTCTATGACAGCCTGGTGCCGCGCGCCCGAAAGGTCTTCGAGGGGGCCGCGCTGATGACGGGCGCCGAGCTCACCATAGCGGAGAGCGTCAAGCCCTACGACAACATGGCGACCAACCTGGTCCTGGCGGAGCGCTTCGCCGTGCACGGCGCGCGGCTGGGGCGAGAGGTCTTGCCCTACGACCCGCTCGACTACGGCGGCTCGACCGACATGGGCAACGTCTCGCAGCGCCTGCCTGCCCTGCACGCCTACCTGGCCATCGACGACGAGGCGCAGCCGCACACCGCCGGGTTCGCGGAGGCCGCCAGGAGCGAGCGGGGAGACGCGGCCGTGTTGGACGGCGCCCGCATCCTCGCGTCGCTCGCCCATGACCTGTTGAGCGACGGTGCCTTTCTGGAAGAGGTCAAGGGAGCGTCTCTGCCCAGACAAGCGGCGTGAGGCTTGGGTAGGGGCCGCTGTTCGCGGTTGAGGTGCCGGGCAAACCGCGAACGCCAAGGCGGAGGACCCGGCCAGCGGCGGCGCCCACGGGCCCGTGGGCAGCTCGGCGCTCTTGGTCGGCGCTCTTGGTCGGAGAGGGTAAGCTTTAGCTATGAGCGACACTAGCAATGACACTAGCAATGACACTAGCGATGACAGGGTGAACCAGGAGCGCCTGCAGAAGTTTCTCTCCCGCGCCGGCGTCGCCAGCCGCCGCAAGGCCGAGGAACTGATCACGGCGGGCAAGGTCAAGGTGAACGGCAAGCGGGCCGAACTGGGTATGAAGGTGGGGCCGAGTGACGAGGTGAGGGTGAACGGCAAGGTGGTGGCCTTGCACCATGACATCGTCACCTTTGCCCTCTACAAGCCCATGAACGTGCTCTCCACCGTCAAGGACGAGCGCGGCCGCCAGACGGTCCTGGACTTGCTGCCGCCCGTGCCCGGCCTGCATCCGGTGGGGCGCTTAGACCGCGAGTCGGAGGGCCTGCTGCTCGTCTCCAACGACGGCGAGCTGACCCTGCGGGTGACCCACCCGCGCTACGGGCATCTCAAGGAGTACCGGGTGTGGTGCAAGGAGGGGGCGCTGAGCCGGGAGGCTCTGGAGAAGCTCGAGGCGGGCCTCGTGCTCAGCGACGGGCCGGCCAAGGCAGCCAGGGCCCGCTACGCGGCGGGCGGCGCCAAGATCGTCTTGAACGAGGGGCGCAACCGCCAGGTGCGGCGCATGATGGGCGCGCTCGGCTACACCGCCAGCCGCCTGGTGCGCACCCGCATCGGCAAACTGGGCTTAGGGGACCTGCAACCCGGCCAGTACCGCGAACTCGGCCCCGGCGACTTCGAGAAGCTCGGCTATACTCCTGAGCATGACGGCTAGGCATGACTGAGAGGGGCGTGAGCGAGAAAGACGGCAGCATCTTCCGGGCTGGTGAGGGCCAGGTGCAGCTGAGCGCCGAGGCCATCGCCGCGCGCATCGCCGAGCTCGGCCGGGAGATCGCCGGCGATTACCGGGGCCAGCCCCTGCACCTCATCTGCGTCTTGAACGGCGCCTTTATCTTCATGGCCGACCTGGTGCGGGCGATTCCCATCCCCGTCACCACCGACTTTATCGCGGTGTCGAGCTACGGCTCGCGCACCGAGTCCTCGGGCGAGGTGAGGCTGGTCAAGGACCTCGACCAGTCTTTGAAGAACAAGCACGTCCTGCTGGTCGAGGACATCGTCGATACCGGTCTCACCATGAGGTACCTGCTTTCGTACTTGCAGGGCCGCGGACCGCTCTCGGTCAAGGTGGTGACGCTGCTCTCCAAGCCCTCGCGGCGCCAAGTCGAGGTGCCTATCGACTACCAGGGTTTCGAGATCGAGGATGCCTACGTCTACGGCTACGGCTTGGACCGCGCTCACTTCGACCGCAACATCCCCTTCATCACCAGCCGGAAGAGCGGCTAGTGGCCGGAGGTCTGGCGGTGCTCGGCACGCGCCGCGGGCGCCTCGTCGCCCTGGCACTGCTCGGCCTTCTGTTTGCCGCCGTGGCCTGGTCGCAGGTCCGTCAGAGCCCGCCGCGGGTCTGGGCCGAGTTGCCCGAAGGGGTCACGGCGGGCGAGCCCTTCGGCCTGTTCTTGAGCGCCGACAGGCCGGTGGTCTACCGGCTGCGCTACGGCGAGCAGGCTTTCGAAGAGGTCGCGCAGGACTTGCGGCTCGAGCTCGTCGGCCTCCTGGGTGAGCACGAGCTCGAGGTCGTCGCCGAGGACGGCTCGGGCGCCGAGAGCCGGTGGGGCTACCGCGTTCTCGGTTTGGCGCCCCTCCGGCCGCTCGTCGGCGTGCCGGGGGCGGTGGTGCCGGGCCAGCCCTTCGCGGTCCAGGTCGAGTGGGCGGTGCCCGACGAGACGCTGACCGGCCTGAGCATCAGTCTGGACGGGGAGGCGCTCACGGTCTTCCGGGGCGCGAGTGGCGCCACGGCCGTCGCCAGCATTCCCCTCGGCGCCGGGGCGGGCAGCCGCGAGGTCACGGTGGTGCTGGGGGACAGCTACGGCCGCCGGACGGCCGTCACCCGCAAGCTCGCCGTGACGGCCGGCTCGAGCCCGGTCCAGCTCGTCAACATGCCAAAGAGCACCCTGAGCGTCGTCACGCCGGAAAATCAGGCTCGCGAGGCCGAGGTGCTGGCGGCTGCCTATGAGGACCCTGAGAGGGCGCTGGCGCCGCTGTGGGCGGAGCCCTTCAGCTTGCCCGCCCAAGGGCGCTTCACCAGCCCCTTCGGTCTGCCCCGGCGCTACCTTGCGGGCGGCAAGGTGTCGTATCACCACGGCACCGACATCGCCGCGCCGCAGGGCACGCCCGTCTATGCCGCCAACGCCGGCCTGGTCGTGGTGGCCGACTTCTACCCGATACGCGGCGGCCTCGTCGTCATCGACCACGGCGCGGGCGTTCACTCCCTCTACTTTCACCAGTCGCGCCTGCACGTGGAGATCGGCGACGAGGTGACGCGGGGGCAGACCATCGGCGAGATAGGCACGACCGGGCTGTCGACCGGGCCGCACCTGCACTGGGAGATGCGCGTGCGCGGCGTCTCGACCGATCCGCTGGCCTGGGTGGACAAGGTTTGGCCCTAGCGGCTCGGCAGCGTGCCAAACTAGAGCATGCAAAAACGCCTGTTCTGCCTCAGCAATCTGATCGCTCTGCTCCTCGTCTCATTCACTTTGGCCAGAAGCCCCAACCAGGGCGTCTACTACCAGGTTTTCGTGCGTTCCTTTCAGGACACGACGGGCGACGGCATTGGCGACTTCGGGGGCGTCACCGAGCGGCTCGACTACCTCTCGGAGCTGGGCGTCAGCGGCCTCTGGCTCATGCCCATCCACCCGAGCCCCTCCTACCACGGCTACGACGTCACCGACTACTACGCGGTCAACCCCGACTACGGCACCATGGCGGACTTCGAGAGGCTGCTCTCGGAGGCCCATGCCCGCGGCATCCGGGTGGTCATCGACCACGTGCTCAACCACAGCAGCGCCGAGCACCCCTGGTTTAGGGCGGCTCGAGCGGGCGACCCGCGGTACCGCGACTGGTATATCTGGTCGGACGAGGATCTGGGTTGGCGCAGTGCCTCGGGCTCGGCGGCCTGGATTCCTTTGAGCGGCGACTACTACTACGCCTACTTCTGGGGCGGCATGCCCGACCTCAACTTCAAGAACCCCGAGGTCAACCGCGAGATGGAGGAGGTCACCCGCTTCTGGCTCGAGAAGGGCGTCGAC
>JALZLY010000158.1 GCA_030858465.1 Deinococcota bacterium | reverse complement strand
CGCTACGGCCTCATCACCCAGGAGCTGAGGCGCGCCGGACAGCGACGCGACAACGCCGAGCGGATGCTGCTCGTGCACCTCTACAACCACGAGGGGGACAGGGCGCAGGCGCGCGAGAACGCGCAGCCGGCCCTGGAGAGCCACCTGCGCTGGGACGCCGCCAAGGCCGAGGCGACCTTGCGGCGGGGCCTGGAGCGCGGCCTGATCAGGCGTGAGGGCCAGGGCGGGATGCTCTATCTCACCGAGGCAGGAAGGGCGCTGGCCCAGGAGGTGCTCGAGCCCTGGACCGCCACGCGCTGAGGGCGTTCTCGCTCTCACGGAGCAGTCGTCCTTTTAGAGCAGGACGGCGAGCGGCTGACCGGCACGAAACTCGAGCCGCTCGCGGTAGCCCGCGCTCTGCGCCAGGGCCAGCGCGTCCGCGAAGCGGTGGCCGACCTCCGCGGGCTTGTGCGCGTCGCTGCCCAAGACGACGCCGAGGCCAAGCTCCCGCGCGGCCGCCAGCAGGCTGGGGTGCGGGTAGGCCTGCTGGACGGGTTTGCGCCAGCCCGCGGTGTTTAGGTCCAGGGCGACGCCGCAAGCGGCCATGCGCGCCAGGGCGGGCCGGGCCAGCTCGAGGCCGCCATCCGGCAAGACGTGCCCGAACTTCTTGGGCAGGTCCAGATGGCCGACGCTGTGAAAGAGCCCGGTCTCGGCGGCCTGGGCGCAGAGCGTGAAGTAGTCGCGGTAGATGCCCGCCAGTTCGCGCGCTTCATACTCGGCGGCATAGGCCGGGTTGTCCAGGCCCCAGGCGCCCAGGTAGTGGACGCTGCCGATTATGTAGTCCCAGGGGTAGAGCCCCAAGACGCGCTCGACGAAGCCTTCGGTGCCGGGATGGTAATCGGCCTCGAGGCCGATGCGGATCTCGAGGCGACCTGCGTAGTCGCGCCTGAGCGCCTCGAGAAGGTCGATATAGAGGTCCAACTCGTCCTCGCTCATGCGCCAGGGCGCGTCGTACCAGGGCGGCATGGGCATGTGGTCGGTAAAGCAGAGGCTCCGGTGGCCGAGCCTCAGGGCCTGCTCGAGGTAGGCGCGGGGACTGCCCGAGGCGTGGCGGCAGAGCGGGGTGTGGACGTGCGAGTCCACTAGCGCGGTTCCATCAGCCGGGGAGCGCGTGGGTGATGCCGAGCCCAGGGTGCCGCAAGAGCCTGACCTCCCGCTCCAGAATCTCGGCGGCCCGCGCGGCGAGCTCGGCCGGGGCGGCCCGGCTCCCGGCCGGCTGGATGAGCACGGGGCGCGGCTCGAGCACGACCGAAGCCTCCGCCACGAGCCGCGCCATGACGGCGTCCGTGCCCCACTCGCTAGCCCACAGGTTTTTGAGCGCGATGAGCGCCGGCCGGCCGCGGCCGGCCCGGGGGCCCTCCGCCTCGGCGGGCCGGCGCAGGAGCAGGCGCTCCGGCAGCTCCCCCAGAGCCAGATAGAAGAGGTCGATGAACTCGTCGAGCAGGTAATGCGTCTTGATGAGCCGTTGAGCCTCCGGCGCGATGTCCTCGAGGTCGTCCTCGTCGGGGTCGTTCAGGTCGAGCCCGGCGAAGAGCGCGTTCAGCCGCTGGGGCAGGTTGTTGAGCCGGTAGAAGCGCTCCTCCTCCTCGGCGCTGATGATGCGCGTCGGCGCGACGGAGAGGCCCGCCGCCTCGAGCCTGGCCAGCGCGCTCAGCTCACCCCCGGAGCCCTGCAGTCCGGAGTTGAGGTAGTCCCTCAGTTTGAGTGGGCCCCTGGCGGGCTGGGAGGTCATAAGCTCAGGATACAGGAGCCGGAGGTCAGGAGCCAGAAGGAAAGGATCAGCAGCCGGCTTGTGCCGCTCTGTCCCGACCCTTTCCTTGCCCTGTCGTGTTAGACTCTGGCCTGTATGGCAACGCGCGCTCGTGCCCCGCAAAGAGTCCGGCAGCGCCGCCCGCCGGGCGCGGGCATGCCCGTCCTCCGGCTGGTCCTAGCGCTCCTGTTTCTGGTCGTCACCGCGGTGGCCCTGCTCCTTTACGGCCTGCGCTATTTGAACACCGAGGAGATCCGGGTGCCCGACCTCGTCGGCCACAACATCGACGCCGCCACCCTCAGCCTCGAGCAGGCGGGGCTCGAGGCGCGTCCTTATATCCAGCATTCGCCCGACCTGCCGCTCAGCAGCGTGATCGCGCAAAACCCCGAGCCCGGCAGCCTGGTCCGGCAGGGGCGCTCGGTCAGCCTAGCGGTCAACCTGCCGCGCGAGAACCTCGCCGTGCCCGATCTCGTGGGCACGGCGCAGCAGGGGGCGGCGCGCGCGCTCGAGGCGGCCGGGCTCGGCCTCGGCCAGGCGAGCTACGTCTACAGTACGGCGCCCATCGGTCAGATCGTCGCTCACGAGCCTCCGGCCGGGGCGAGCGTGCAGGCCGGGACGGCCGTGGACGTCGCGGTGAGCCGCGGCTTTCAGGCGAGCCAGCGCCAGGTGCCGCGGGTGATCGGCCTGTCGGTCGCCGACGCGCGGCGCCAGCTCGAGAGCGCGGGCTTTTACAACATCGAGGCGGTCGTCTCGACGGTAAGCCGCTCGGGGATCGACGCGGTGCGGGCGCAGTCGCCGGAGCCGGGCCAGGTGGTCCTCGACACGCAGCCCGTCACCATCTATTACAACTTGGCGGACGAGCGCGTGGTCGAGATTCCCGACCTCTCCGGGATGAGCCTCTCGCGCGCCCAACTGCGCCTGCGCCAGCTCGGCCTGACGCCGGCCTGGATCAGCGAAGAGAACGACCCCGAGCAGCCCGCCGGTGTCGTCGACGTGCGTCCCTCGGGCTGGACGGTGCAGGGCAGCCCCGTCGTCCTGGTCGTCAACCGCAGCGGCGTGTCGGAGGCGGATGAGGCCGCGTTCGACGACCTGCTCCTGCCGGACAGCCTGCGCTGGCAGGACGGAGCCGCCCTGCAGGGCGGCTTTGACCCGTCGCGGCTGACCACCACCGTCCCCTTCCCGGCTGCCTCCCCGGCCTCAGCTGAGCCCGCTGTCGAGGGGTTGGGCCGCGTCATCCCCATCAGCTATCCCATCTTGGATACCCTGACCAACCGGACCTACCGCTTTCGCATCGTCGTGGACGACGACGAGGGCCAGCGCACCGCCTTTGAACAGGACGTCAGGCCGGGCGATACGGTGCAGACCAGCATCACCGTGTTCGGCGAGGTCGAGGTGTCCTTCTATCTCGACGAGGACTGGGTCTACTCCTGGTTTCCCTAGCTTCACGGCCAGCCCAGGGGCGGATGTTGCCCTCGAGGGCGGGGCGGTATGCTAGACTGCGAAATGAAACTCTTGCTCACGATCATCCAGGACGCGGACGCTCAGTCCCTGCAAAAGGCGCTCGTCTCGAGCGGCTTCGGGGCCACCAAGCTGGCCTCGACGGGGGGCTTTCTCCGCGAAGGCAACACCACCTTGCTCGTCGGCGTCGAGGACCATGAGGTCGAGCGCGTCAAGCGTATCATCCACGAGACCTGTCGCGAGCGCGTCAAGGCGATGACGCCCAACCCGCCCCTGGCCGACATGCAGGAGGGCTACCTGGGCCAGCCGCTCGAGGTCACCGTCGGCGGCGCGGTCGTCTTCGTCCTGGGGGTCGAGCAGTACGAGAAGCTCTAAGGTCAAGCAGGGTCCAAGATCAGGCGCGATCAAGGCGCGGGCGTGGCTTTGGCGGACTCGAGACTGGCGCTGAGCGGCTCGCCTAAGTCGAGCGCCAGGATACAGACCTCGAGGGCGACCGCCTGCTTGCCGCCGTCGCCGTCCTGGACAAGACCCGAGAAGGGGATGGCCCTGCCGCCGTAAAAGGCGTCGCGCAGGCGCTGCAGGTCACGCGCCACGACCGGGCCGCCAGCCTGCCAGTCACCGCGCAAGACGAGCTCGCCTTTGCGGGTCTGAGGGACCAGCAGGCCTGTACCGACAATACCGTAAAGCTCCGCCTCGTCCACGCCTCACTCTAAGGCGGGAGGACGGACAACATTGAGGCTCAGCCCTCAAGTGACCCTTACGTGACCCTGGGCGGCGCGTCCTTGCCGGGGCTGTTCGTCGCCTCGCGGCGCGCGCTCGCGGTGAGCAGCTCGCGCAGGACGGTGACGGCCTCCTCGAGCTCGGCCTCGGTGTTGTAGAGGGCGACGGGGGTCAGGCGCAAGAGGTTGGGTGGCCGGAAGTCGGCGGTGATGTTGCGCTCGCGCAGGGCCAGGCTGATGCGCCGCGCGCTCCTGCACTCGAGCGCTACGTGTCCGCCGCGCGCCTCGTGCTGGCGCGGCGTGCGGACGCTGACTTCTGGCAGTTGCTCGTCTACGAGCGCGATGAGTACGTCGGTGAGCTCGAGCGAGCGAGCGCGGATAGCCTCCAGGCTGCAGTTCTCGAAGACCTCGAGCGCGCCCTCCAAGGCCGCCGTCGCCAGGATGCTGGGGGTGCCGATCTGAAAAGCGCCCGCGCCCTCGGCAGGGCGAAAGTCGGAGCTCATCTCGAACTGGCTCGCCTTGTCGTGTCCCCACCAGCCGGGCAGGCCGGGGCGGACGCCCGTGTGCTTGTCGTGGACGAAGAGCCCGGCGGGCGCGCCGGGGCCGGCATTGACGTACTTGTAATGGCACCACACCGCGAAGTCCACGCCGTCGTCGTGAAAACGGTGGGGCATGGCGCCGACCGAGTGGGCGGCGTCCCAGCCGCTGAGAATCCCCCGCGCCCCCGCCGCGGCGGTGATGGCGCGCACGTCCAGGCGCTGGCCGCTGCGGTAGAGGACCGTCGGCAGCCAGGCCAGGGCAATGTCGGGCGTCAGGTTGGCGAGGATGTCTCGGGTCTCGAGGCTGTGCCCGTCACGCGACGGCACCAACCTGAGCTCGCCGCCCAGCCGCTCGGCCCAGGCCCGAAGCGCGTAGAGATCGCTGGGAAAGTCGAGCTCGGTGGCGAGCAGGTTGCGCCGTTCACCGTCTGGCCGGTAGAAGGTAGCCAGCAGCGCGTGCAGGTTGGCGGTGATGCTCCCGGTGGCGACGACCTCGCTCGCGCTGGCGCCGACCAGCCTCGCCAGCGCGGGGGAGAGGCGTTCAGCCAGGTCGAACCAGTCCTCCCAGGCGTTCACGCCCTCCTGCGCCCACTGCCTGAGGCGGCGCTCGACGGCCGCGCGCGCCAGGTGCGGCATGGGGCCGAGCGAGTTGCCGTCTAAGTAGATGCCCTTGGGCATGGCAAAGGCGTCGCGCTTCACCGCAAGACCGCCCGAACGGGGGAGGCGTCGGCGTGAGGCAGGCTGAGCGGCAGGCAGATGAGCTCAAAGCGGCCCAACGCCACGTGGGCCAGATTGAGACCCTCGATGATTATCATGTCGTGCCTGGCAAAGGCCGCGTGGACCGGCAGCTCCTTGGAAGCAAAGGCGTCCATGCTGGGCGCGTCGGTGCCCACCAGCCGCACGCCGCGCGCCGCCAGCGCGTCGACGAGTTCGGGGCTGAGCGGGGCGAAGTCTTCGGGAAACGCTTCCCAGCGCTCCGGCTGGCCCGTATAGAAGAGCACCCGCTCGGGCAGCGCACCGTGACCCGCCAGGACGTCAGGGCTGACGGGGTGATAGCCGCGAGCGTCGATGACCTCGGCCTCGCCGACGAGGAGTTCCAGCGGCACCGCCGCCAACCTGGGGCCGTCCGCGAGGTAGTGAAAGGGCGCGTCTACGTGCGTGCCCAGGTGGGTGGTGGACGTCAGCTTCATGATGTTGACGCTCGAGCCCTCGCCCAGGGTAGCGGACTGCTCGAGGGCAAAGGTGGTATCGCCGGGCCAGACGGGGTGGCCTGGATGGAGCACGCGGGTGATGTCTTTCATGCCCAGAGCATAGCAGGTTCGTCGCCCGGCAAATTCCGCCCATAAGGTGAGGCGAGCCTCTATTTCGACCGGCAACTCGGCGGCGATGAAGGTCCTGAGCGTCCGCACTAGTCGCTCCGCAGCCGGCCCTGGCTCTCGAGGTAGCCGAGAATGCCTACTGCCAGCGCCTCGGCCGGGCGCGTGGCCGCCAAGAGCACCTGGCGTTCGCCGGGATGGCTGAGGTAGCCGAGTTCGACGATGACGCCGGGCGTGCGCGGGCTGACGCTGTGGCGGTAGCGGCGATGGTTGAGGGCGTAATAGTGCAGCATGTTGCGGGTGACGTTGTGGTGGTCGTCGGGAAAGCCGAGGCGGCCGTGGTAGGCCGCGTCGATAAAGCCCTTGAGGACGGGCTCGAGCGGGTTGCGCGCGGGCACGAAGTGGGCCGACTTGTAGCCGCGCCGCGCCGGGTCGTAGGCGCTGTCGGCGTGCAGCGCGACGAAGAGGTCGGCGCGGTAGCCGGGCGGCACCGTGGCCGGCAAGAGGTCCACCGCTAGCCCGCGCGCCTCGAGCTTGGCCTTGAGCCTCTCGGCCACGGCCAGGTTGACGCCCACCTCGCTGACCCCGCCCGCGTAGGCGCCGGTGTTCAGCCTGAGGGCGGCGAGCTCGTCGGGCTGCTCGCTCGCGCGCAGATGGCCGATCTGCAGGCCCACCCGGACCGGGCCGAGCCGCCAGTTGACGAAGTCTCGGCGGTAGCTCTGCAGCGTCGTCCCCACGGCGCCGCGCAGCGACGTGCCCGCCTCGCGCGCGGCGCCGTCCATGCCCATGCCCAAGAGGAGCAAGCAGCAGAGCAGCAGGGCGAGGAGCAGCGCGCGCCGGTAGCGGGGCGACTTGTCCCGCTCTGCCAAGGCCTCTTCTGCCAAGGCCTCTTCGAAGCCGCTACCATCCTCGAGCTCGTCATAGCGCGGGCCGTACACAAGCCAAGCCTAGCACCGGCGGAGGACCGGAGGCTGAGGACCGGGAGCCGAGAAAAATCTCGCATAAAATCTCGCATAATCGGAGCTGGACAGTTTGCCAGACCTGGGGCGAAGTTTGGCCTTTAAGCCAATCCTTAAATCCAGTCCTTAAACCCAGTTCTCTAGGCTCAGCCCTCGGCCCTGCCCTAGAGCCGCTCCCCCGTCAACCAAAAGATGATGTGCTCGTTGACATTCTCGAGGTGGTCGCCCAAGCGCTCTAAGTAGCGGCCGACGTTTAGGAGCTTGGTCGCCTTGCCGATGGTCTGCGGGTCCTCCATCATGTAGGTGAGGAGTTCGCGCTGCACCTGCTCGTAGAGCTCGTCGATCTCGTCGTCCATGGCAAGCGCGGCGCGGGCGTCCTCGGCGCTCGACTCGGCCAGGGCCTTGATGGTCGCCTCGATCATGCCGGTCAGGATGTCGAAGATGCGCGCCAGGTCCAGGTACTTTTTGAGCGGGGTCTCAAAGGCGAGCTCAGCGCCGGTGCGGGCGACGTGCTCGGCGTAGTCGCCGGCGCGCTCGATGTCGGCCAGGGCGCGGTACATGGCGCCCAAAAAGCGCAGATCGCCGGCGGCGGGCTGGCGGCGGGCGATGATGGTGAGGATGGTCTGCTCGAGCTGCGCTTGCAGGGCGTCGATGCGCCGGTCGTTTTCGGCGCAGCGCAGGGCCGCCTCGGCGTCGCCGTCCAGGAGGGCCCGCCGGGCGAGGTAGGTGCTCTCGCGGACGAAGCTGAGCATGCGCACCACCGCGCCGCTCAGCTCCTGAAGCTTCTGCTCGAGGGCGTTCATCGGCTCTGACAGTAGCATAGTCTCGCCAGTATGGAGCGGGCGTGTCAGGGGCGCGTCAGGAGGCGGGGGTTAGGGGTTGGGGAAAGTCAAGACCCTAATCCTCAGAAGCCAGCCCTGCCTTTGGCTGACCTTGCCATGACAGAGGGGACGCTAGAATCGTCTTTATGGCGCTTTGGGAGACTGAGCCGTGAGTCGCGTTCTGGTCGTGGAGGACGAGGGGGTGGTGCGCGAGCTCATCGCCTTTCACCTGGGGCGGGCGGGTTTTCGCGTCCTCGAGGCCGAGCGGGCCGCCGAGGGCTGGACGCTGCTGCCCGAGGCCGACGCGGTGGTCCTCGACTGGATGCTCCCTGACGAGCCGGGCGTGGACTGGCTCAGGCGGCTGCGCCGCGAAGGGCGCTACCACAAGCTGCCGGTGCTCATGCTGACGGCGCGCGCCACCGAGATGGACAAGGTGCAGGGCCTGGAAAGCGGTGCCGACGACTATCTCGTCAAGCCCTTCAGCGCCGCCGAGCTCGTCGCCCGGCTGCGCGCGCTCCTGCGCCGCGCGGGCGCGGACACGCAACTCGAGCTCGGCGACCTCAGGATCGACGTGGCCCAGGGGCTGGTCACCCTGGCCGGCCGGCGCCTGCAGCTCACCCGGCGCGAGTTCGAGCTGATCGCCTATTTGGCGGCGCACCCGGGCCGGGTCTTCAGCCGCAGCGAGCTCTTGGACCGCGTCTGGGGTGAGGACTTCCTGGGCACCGAGCGCACCGTGGACCAGCACGTGGCGCAGCTCCGGGCGCTGCTCGGCGGGAGCCGCATCGAGACGGTCAGGGGCCGGGGCTACCGGATTCCGCCCGCGCGTGAGGGTTAGCCGTAACGGCGGCCATACCATCTGGGCCCGCACAGTCTGGAGCCGTACAGTCTGGGACAATACAGTCTGGACAGTCTGGGCCCGCACAGCCTGGAGCCGTACAATCGAGGCATGACCGACCCTGATGTCGCGCTTCTCGACACCCTGAGCGAGGGCGTGGTAATCATCCGCGGCGGCCGGGTAGGCTTTATCAACCGCGAGGCCGGGCGCCTCCTCGAGGTCGCGCCCGAAGGGGCCAGAAACCTTCCCCTCATCGCCGTCTTGCGCGACCACCGGCTCGAGCGCGCCTACTTAGAGGGCGTGGCCGCCGAGCTCGAGACGCGCGGCCGCAGGCTGCTGGTCCGGCCCATCCCGGCGGGGCTCGCGCTCCAGGACGTGAGCGAGCTGCGCCGTGCCCAGGAGGAGGCCCGCGAGCTGCTAGCCGTCCTCTCGCACGAACTGCGCACGCCGGTGACGACCATCCGCTCGGCCCTGGAGGCGCTCGCCTACGAGCTGCCGCCCGCGCAGCGCGAGCACTTTTTGGGCCGTGCCAAGGCCGAGACCGAGCGGCTGGTGCGGCTCCTCGCGGACCTCACCGTGGACGTGAAGCCGCCCCGACTGCGCCGCATCGCCCTGCGCGAGGTGGGCGACCGGGCCGTCATGCTCCTGCAGGACACCTTCGCCGAGCACCGCGTCCTCGCCACGGCCGCTCTGCCCGAGCTGACGGTGCTGGCCGACAGCGACAAGCTCCTGCAGATCCTCATCAACCTGCTCGAGAACGCCGCCATCCACGGTCCCGATGGGCGCAGGGTCTCTCTGGACGGCGCGGCCAAGGGCGGCTTCGCCGAGGTGACGGTGCGCGACGAGGGCCGGCCCCTGCCGCCTGAAAGCATCGCCTCGCTCTTCGAGCCCCACAGCCGCGGCCCAACTGTCAATGCCAAGGCCAAGGGCACCGGCTTGGGCCTCTACATCGTGCGCAGCATCGCCCAGCGCTGGGGCGGCCGAGCCTGGGGCCGGGCGCTGGCGGCGGGCAACGAGTTCGGCTTCTCGGTGCCGCTGGCGCCCCCTTAGGGCGTGGGCCTGACGGCGCTGCTCGAGAGAGCCCGCGGTAGTGGCTATGCTCGAGCAGGCGCTAGGGTCCGCCTAGAAAGGCCGGATCGGAGGTCTCGAGGCTGTCGCCGAAGGGGCTTATGTCGAAGCGCCCCTGGCGGAACATCCGGGCGATCCGCGCAAAGGCCTCTCGCCTGAGCGGGTCCTTGCCGCAGCGTGCTTCCCAGAAGGACTGAGCCAGGACGGCCCGGCGGTGCAGCCAGCGGTAGCCCCGTCCCCGGTAGCGCTGCGACAGCTTGTAGCCGCCGCGGTAGCCCTCGAGCAGAAAGTCGGGCCGGGCCGGCGTGGCGCTGCCGCCCAGGTGAAGGACCGGGCTGTTCACGAGCCGGCAGTGCCAGCCCGCCCGGCGCAAACGCCAGGACCAGTCGATGTCCTCGTTGTAGAAGCGCAGGCTGGGGTCCATGCCGCCGACCGCCAGCACGGCCTCCATCCGAACGACCTGCAAGCAGCCCGCCAGCCAGGAGACGCCCAGCGCGGCGCCCAGCGGCCGCCGCGCCAGCCGCCAGGTGTGCAGGCGGTAGGGGAGGCCCTGGTCCTGGACGCTGCCCCGCGGGGTGAGCGGCAGCGGCCCGACCATGCCCGTGCGCGCCGTGCCGAGGACCCCCAGGAGCCGCCCAAAGGTCTCCTCGCCGACGAGCACGTCGGCGTTGATGTGGGCGGCGACCCTGGTCTCGCAGCGCTTGAGGCCTTCGTTGACGGCGTGAGCGAGGCTGTGGTTGGCGACCCTCAGCAGCGCGACCCCGGGAAAGGCCCTGAGCAGCTCGCTGGTCTCCTCGGCGTCGCCGCTCTCGACCACCACCAGGTGGGCGCCGGCGGCGTGCCGGCGCAGCCGGCGCAAGCAGGCGCGAAGGAGCAGCGGCGTGCGGTAGTGGATGACGAGGACGGTGAGATCGGTGAGGGCGAACGTGTTCACAGGCCCGATTCTACCTGGCTGCGTTCTCATAGGTGCCCGCGTAGACTGAAGGCATGACCCGCGGTTCGCGTCCCTTGCGCATCGGCGTGGCCCTGGGCGGTGGCAGCGCCCGAGGTTACGCTCACATCGGCGCGCTTAAGAGCCTCGAGCGCCACGGCTTGGCGCCGCAGGTCATCGCCGGTACCTCCTTTGGCGCCGTCATCGGCGCGCTCTACGCCGCGGGCCGCAGCCCTGACGCACTCGCCGATCTCGCCAACGGCGTGCGCCGGCGCGAGCTCCTCTCAGCGGTGTGGGACGCGGGCTTTCGCCAGGCGGCGCTGCTAAAGGGCGACAGGCTCGAGGTTTACTTCGACGCGCTGCTGGACGGCCGGACCTTTGCCGACCTGAGATGCGAACTCGTGGTGGTGACGACCGACGCCGCCAGCGGCGAGCGGGTGCTCCTGCGCTCGGGGTCCGTCGCCCGGGCCCTGCGTGCGACCGTGGCCCTGCCCGGCCTGCTGAGCCCCGTCCAGGTGGACGGCCGCCGCCTCATGGACGGCGGCCTCGGCTCGCCGGTGCCGCTCGAGACCTTGGGCGGCGAAGGGGTCGATCTGGCCATCGGCATCGGCACCGGGCTCGAGGGCGACCACTCGGCGCCCATCCGCCTCACCCGCCGCGTCCTGGCTACGCCCTGGGGCCGGAGTCTGCGGCGCCACCTCTGCGCGCAAGCCGGCGAGCACCCCGTGCGGGTGCTCGGGCGCAGTCTCGGCTACGTCGTCGCCTCCTGGGAACCGCAGGGGCGAGCCGAGGACGCCTTGCACGTCCAGGTGACGCCGTCCATCGGCTGGCTCACCTTCCACCGGGCCGAAGCGGCGATCGCAGCGGGCGAGGCCGCCGTCGAGGCCTTTCTGCCGCGCCTCCTCGAGGCCAGCCGCCGCTGCCGGCCTTAGCTCCGGCTAGAGAATCGTCTTGCCCAGCAGGCTCGAGGCCATCTCGACTATGATCCGCGCGGTCTTGTTCTGCACGTCCAAAATGGGATTGACCTCGACCAGGTCGAGGCTGGTGACGCCGCCCGCGTCGGCCAAGAGCTCCATCAACAGGTGCGCCTCGCGGTAGGAGAGCCCGCCCGGGACCGGCGTGCCCACGCCCGGCGCGACCGCGGGGTCGAGCACGTCGGCGTCGAAGGAGACGTGCAGGCGTTCCAAGTGCCCCAGGTGCTCGAGCGCCTCCGCGGCCACCGCGGCGACGCCCTGGTGGTCGATGGTCTTCATGGTAAAGGCCTTGATGCCGCGCTGCCGGATAAAGTCGCGCTCGCCCTCGTCCACGCTGCGGACGCCGATAAAGACCACATCCTCGGGCCTCAGCACGGCCCCGCCGCCCCAGATGGCCAGGAGCCGCGCGTCGCCCTCGCCGAGCAGGTGGGCGAGCGGCATGCCGTGGACGTTGCCGCTCGGGCTGGTGCTTGGCACGTTGACGTCGGTGTGCGCGTCGATCCACAACAGGCCGGTGCGGCCTGCCCCGGCGACCCCGGCCACGGTACCCATCGAGATCGAGTGATCGCCGCCCAGGACGATGGGGAAGGAGTCCGCGGCGAGTTCCCGAAGCCGCCTCCGCGTCTGCGCGCAGGCGTCGGCGATGGCGCCCAAAAAGTGAAGGCCGTTCTTGTCACTCAGTGCCTCGGGCACGGGCGCCTCGACGTTGCCGAGGTCTTGGACCTGGTGCCCCAACTTCCGCAGGCTAGCCTCGAGCCTGGCCAGCCGGATGGCGCTCGGCCCCATGTCCACCCCGCGCCTGCCCGCGCCGAGGTCCATCGGAACGCCCAGGATGGTGATCTTTTTCATAGCTCGAGCTTAGCACAAGGGCATGTCAGGGACGCGAATATGCATCTTATTACAAGACCACGCATAGCCTTTACGGCAGCTTGCTATTCTCACGACCCGTTTCGGAATTTTTGCCAAGCGGTTGCTATACTCTTGGCTATGTTCCCAAGCAGGGAAGACATCGTTGGCGCTGTAAGCGAAGCGCTCTTCAGGCATCCATTCGTGTTTGCCTGCTGGCTGGAAGGTGCGGACGCTCAGGAGCGGGTAGATGCGTACTCGGACATCGACATGTGGCTCGATGTTCAGGACGGTCATGAAGGGGATGTCCTGAAGGGGGTGAAGTGGACGTTGGGCTCGTTGGCACCTCTTGAGTTTGAGTACGAAGCCGAGCATCCTCACCTCCAAATCCGGCAGGCTTTTTTTCGGCTCCAGGGAACGCCTGAGTTTCTTGTTCTCGACCTCAACATTCAAAGTCATAGTCGGGACCTCGCCTTTACCAGGGAAAATAAAGGCGAAGCGATCAAGGTTCTTTTCAACAAGGCTGACGCTATCAAATTTAAGCCGTTAGATAAGGCGCAGTTCGAGGAAGAGCTTCAGGAGAGAATTGAGCGGCTCGAGCGCGAGTGTAGCCTCTTCCAAGTGTGGGTAAAGAAAGAACTGGCGCGCAATCGGTTTTTAGAGGCGCTCCGCAACTATCACAGCCATGTCTTGCAACCCCTCGTCGAGGTCTTGCGGATCAAGTACGAACCTACCAAGCGAGACTTCTACCTCAAGGACATTAGCCAAGACCTTCCCTCTGATGTTGTTGCCACCCTAACGGCTTTGTATGCTGTGAACACCACAACTGATATAGCCGCGAAGCTTCCGCGTGCTTCACGGCTAATGGCCGAGACTGTCGCGGAGTTGAAGCGTGTAAAGGGCTAGGGTCACTTGCGTCTCATGCTCAGGGCATAAGCCTCAAAGCCAAGTGACGACCAAAAGCGTTGTCCCTCAGGATTGGAGGCGAGAACTTCGAGGACGACTTCAGCACCGTCAGGAAAGTGCGTTCGCCTCAGGTGCTCGAAGGCCGCGCGGCCGAGTCCCCGGCCGCGCCGATCCGGCTCGACATAGAACTGACGCAGGTAGATGAGCGTTCGGCTCGCGTCATAGTCGTCCTGGCGCTCTTGATGGACGGCGTAGCCGACGATCCTGCTGTCCTCCATGAAGAGGGTGATGGCCCAGTCGCCGCGTAACCAGCCCCACATGCGCGCCTCGAGCTCGCCAATGCTCATAGGATTGCGGCTGCCTTCGTCTTGGATAAGCCGTTTGTTCATCCGGGCCAGCGGTGGCAGGTCAGACTCTTCAGCTGATACAATCGTCAGTCGTGCTAATTCACTCTCCAACAACGAGGGCCTCCTCGAGATCTTTGCAGAGCCTGGGCAGTTCTTCTGTGACGGTACGCCAGACGATATCCAGGTTGACGTCAAAATAAGCGTGAATCAAGCGGTTTCTCATAGCGACGAGGTCACGCCAAGGAATATGCGGGTGTGCCTGTCTGTACTCGTTTGAAAGGCCGGTCGCTGCCTCACCGATAATCTCGATCAGCTTGACCAGCGACAGGACCAGCATTCGATCAGTGTCGAGATGCTCCCGGTGCTTGCCGTCTGCGAACAGCAGAGCTTCGTGGGCTGCCTCGAGCATGTGCTGAAGCCGAACGCGATCAGGTCTTTGCATACTGGACTTCCGCCATTGCCATTACCTCATGGCGAAAATGACGGCTCAGATCCTCTGGCGTCCGCATATCGACCTTGGCCCCAAGCAAGTCCGACAGTTCCCGCTCTATACCTGCCAGGCGCAGCAAGCCCGGCACGTGACCCCGTTCAAATTCGACCAAGACGTCGATGTCACTGTCGGGACCGGCCTCGCCGCGGACCACTGAGCCGAAGAGCGACAGCTTGTGGATATGGTGATGCTGGCAGAAGTCGCGGACCAATGCGGGGGGAAGCCTCATCTCTTTTGCATGATACGGCAGTTCAGGTTGAACCGCCGTCCCCCGGCACCTGCCAGCGCCGTCCCGAGGCCTCGAGCAGCGCCTCGGCCTCCACCGGCCCCCAGCTCCCCGCCGGGTAGGGCACGGGTTCCATCTCGTCCCACGCGGCGATGAGAGGCGCGACCACCTGCCACTGGGCCTCTATCTCGTCGGCACGCATGAACAGCGTGGCGTCGCCGCGCATGACGTCCAAGAGGAGCGTCTCGTAAGCGTCGGGATTGTCCCCTTTGAAGCCGCGGTCGTAGGTGAAGTCCATGCTGGTCTGCTGGAGCTTGAGGCTGCCGCCGGGCACCTTGGCGTTGAAGCGCAGGCTGATGCCCTCGCCCGGATGCAGGCGCAAGATGAGGGCGTCGGGTGCCGGGGGCTCGGCCAGCTTGAAGGGGATATGCGGCGGGGTCTTGAAGCGCAAGACGATCTCGCTGGCCTTGGCCGCCATGCGCTTGCCCGACCTGACGTAGAAGGGTACCCCGGCCCAGCGCCAGTTGTCGATGTGGAAGGTGGCGGCCAGGTAGCTGCCCTGTCTCGAGCCCTCGGCTACGCCCTCCTCCTCGAGGTAGCCCTTCATGCCGTTGGCGCCCAGGTACCGCCCCTTGACGGCGTCCTGCGGCCGGACGCAGCGCATGGCCCGCAGGACCTTCACCTTCTCGTCGCGCACGCTCCGGGCGTCGTAGCTCGCCGGCGCCTCGGTGGCGGTCAGGGCCACGAGTTGCAGGACGTGGTTCTGGATGATGTCGCGCAAGACCCCGGCCTCCTCGTAAAAGGAGCCCCGGCCCGCCACGCCCATAGCCTCGGCCACGGTGATCTGCACGTGGTCTAGGTACTGGTTGTTCCAGTTGGGCTCGAACAGCGCGTTGGCAAAGCGCAAGGCGGCGATGTTCTGCGCCGTCTCCTTGCCCAGGTAGTGGTCGATGCGGTAGATCTGCTCTTCCTTGAAGGCGCGCTCCAAGACCGTGTTCAGCCCTCTGGCCGAAGCGAGGTCGTGGCCGAAGGGCTTTTCGACCACCAAGCGGGCCCAGCCCCTGTCCTCCCTGCTCAGCCCCACGGCGTGCAGGCCGCGAATCACGCTCGCAAAGACGCTCGGCGGCACCGACAGGTAAAAGACGCGGTTGCCCGCCGGGCCCAGCCCCTTGCCCTCATCGACATCGGCGAGCTTCGCCGCCAGGCGCTTGTAGGCGCCGATGTCGTCGTAGCCTCCGACGAGGTAGGAGAGGCGCCCCTCGAGCTCGCGCCAGCGCGCTTCGTCGAAGGTCTTGGGGCTGTGCTCCTTGAGCGCCTCCTTCATCCTCTCGCGAAAGGTCTCGTCGCTGAGCTCGCCCCGCGCCATGCCGACGAGGCGCGTGTCTGGGTGGAGCGCGCCCATGAGGTGGAGTTCATAGAGGGCGGGCATGAGCTTCCTGGCGGCGAGGTCGCCGGTGACGCCCAGGATGACAAAGGCGCAGGCTTCGGCGTGGGGGGTTTGCATAAGGCCTCCTAGTTCGGGGTAGTCGTCAAGCACTGGGCTTACTCTAACAGGTGCTCATGCGGGCAGGCTTTTCAGTCACGCTGCCGTCGGGCCCGCTCGCGCCAGAGCCTGCCGCAGCGCTTCATGCGCTGCGTGATATGCATGATGCCGAGCCTCATGGCCACCCATGCTACTGCAAAGCGGAGTTGCTTAGGCTCGAGCTTGGCAGGTAATCTGAGGGGCGATTGAAGATTCAATATTGAAAATTAAAAGGTCTTCTATTTTCAATTTGAAATTTTCAACGTTCAATTTCATTGTTTGGAGGGAGTCTATGTCCCCAGCAGAAGCGCTTGCCGCTATCAAGCGCGGCGCCGTGCGGATCGTGCCCGAAGAGGCGCTCGCCAGCAAGCTCGAGCGGGCCCGGGAGACGGGCGTGCCGCTCAGGGTCAAGCTGGGCGCGGACCCGTCCAGCACCGACCTCCATATCGGCCATGCCATCGTGCTCAGAAAGATGCGCCAGTTCCAGGATCTGGGCCACAAGGTGGTTCTGATCATCGGTGACTTCACCGCCATGATCGGCGACCCCACCGGCCGCTCCAAGACCCGCCCGGTCTTAAGCCTCGAGGAGACCCGCAGGAACGGCGAGACCTACGTTGCTCAGGTGACCAAGATTCTAGACCCCGACCCCGGCAGGCTCGAGATCCGCTACAACTCGGAGTGGTTGGAGCCCATGGGCTTCGCCGAGGTGATCAAGCTGGCCTCGAGCTACACGGTCGCCAGAATGCTCGAGCGCGACGACTTCACCAAGCGCTACCGGGCGGGCGAGCCGATAGGTGTGCACGAGCTGCTCTACCCGCTCTCGCAGGCCTACGACTCGGTCGCTATCCGTGCAGATGTTGAACTCGGTGGCACCGATCAACTCTTCAACCTGCTCGTCGGCCGCGACATCCAGCGCGAGTACGGCCAGGAGCCGCAAGTCGCCCTGGTCATGCCGCTCTTGGAGGGCTTGGACGGTTCGGAAAAGATGTCCAAGTCGCTGGGCAACTACATCGGCATCGGCGAGCCGCCCGAGCGCATGTTCAAGAAGGCGATGCAGGTGCCCGACGCCCTGCTGCTGCGCTACACCGAACTCGCCACCGGTCTCGACCTCGCCGAGATGAAGCGCCTGCTAGGCCGGGACATCAAGAGCGCCCACCGGGTCTTCGCCCGCGAGCTCGTGCGCCTCTACCACGGCGAGGCACCCGTCGGTCACGCCGAGGCGCGCTACGACTACGTCGCCAGGGGCGGCATTCCCGACGACGTGCCCGAGCTCGTCATCGACAGGAGCGAGCTTACCGATGGCGAGATCTGGATCTGCAAACTTGTCACCTTGGCAGGCCTGAGCGCCTCGAGCGGCGAGGCCCGGCGCCTCATCCAGAACCGGGGGCTCAAGCTGAACGGCGAGGTCGTCGAGGATTTTCAGGCCAAGGTCGGCCTCGCCGAGCCCGTGGTCTTGCAAAAGGGCAAGGACCGCTTCGTAAAGGTGGGTGCAGCTTAGGGCTCTCCCGAAGGTGATTTTCGGCAGCGCTGATCTTCACACGCTGATGCGCCGTGACCTCATTAGCTCATCAATCATCACCTCATCAATCAGCATCTAGCCTCTCAATCTCGACCTACCGACGAAGAAATCCGCTGTGGCACGCGTGCGCGCCGCAGCCGAAAAGGCCTGGAACCGCCGCGGTCCCTTGAACCCACCGAATCCAGAAAACGTCGGCGCCTCGAGGGGCGAGACGTGGCATGATGATGCCATGAGAGCACCTTGCCTCCCTACAACCTTGTTGGCCCTGCTGATCCTTCTCGCTCCGGCGGCGAGCGCGGAGACGCCCGACGGCGAGGAGGGGCTGTGGTTTGGCGCCTCGCTCACCTCGAGGATCTTGCTGAGCGGGGTTCAGGCGGGCCTCGGCGTCAGCGGCCTCCTGGGCGAAGGCCTCGACGCCAGGTTCGACCTGGCCTACCTGCCGCTCGTTTTGGGTATGCCCGGCCCCGACGCGCCGCCGTCGCCGCCGCCGCTCTTTTTCGAACTGGGGGCGAACGCGCTCGGCCACACCGCCAGACCCCCACTGGACGCCTCGCTGTCGTTCGTCGCCTATGGCGGCGGCGGTCCCCGGCTGCTCGCGCTCCTCGTCGCGCCGAGCGGCGTCATCCTTGGCGTGGGCGGCATCGGCGGCTTCGAACTGCGCTACGCCCAGGTCGGCCTCTTTCTGGAAGCCGACGCCTCGCTCGCCCTCTTGGGGATCAGCACGCAGGGGATCGCGTTTGGGCCGGTCCTGGTCCCTGTTCCCAAGCTCGCGCTCGGCCTCAACTACCACTTCTAGGGCGCGCTAAGCAGATGAGCTGGCTCGAGCTCGCCCGGTAGCGTTCCCGCTCGAAGTTGCCGTAGAACTGCAAGTGCATAAAGCCCGCCCCTCTCAGGGCGCGCTCGAGCTCGAAGCGGCGGTAGTAGCGCTGGGTGAGGGTGGCCGTCTCGCGGGTCAGCCTGCCGCCTTCGCCTACCAGCCTGCCGCCTTCGCCTACTCGGTCCAAGTAGTAGCGCGTCCCCAGAACCTGCGCGTCCTGTCAAGGGTCTGGTAGAGGAAAGCTCGTGCTCGAGCGTGGTGCGTCACAGGGGCTCCATGACGGTCGGCTCGCTCAAGGAGAGAAAGGTCGCGGTGTCGATCTCTTCCTCCTCGAAGCTGACGGTGACGGGCACCTCCACGCGGTAGAGGCGCCCGTCCTGCTCGACCATCCCCTTATAGATCATGCCGCTCGTCTCGGCGGCCTTGAGCGCCCCTAAGTCGCCCTTGAAGGTGCCGCGGATGGACTTGGAGCCGACGAGCGAGGTCGCCACGGTGGCGATGGCCGTGCCTTCGGTGTCGTTTAGGGTGGCGGGTTCGAAGTTCATGCTCTCACCGGCTTTCGAGCGCGTCGCCGCGCTCTATGGAATCGTCGTGCCGTCCTTATTCTAAGGGCTGAGCCGGCGTGGCGTCAGCCCATCTTCGGGGGCTATGAGGCTCAGACGGCCCTGCGCCGTCAGCTCGTAGACCTCGTCCGCCGCCCCCAGGAGCGCCGGGCGGTGCGCCACCACGATGACCAGCCGCCGCCGCGACTGCTCGAGCAGCGTTGCCACCAGGGCGCGCTCGCTCGCCTCGTCCAGGTTGGCGCTGGGTTCGTCCAAGAGCAGGACCTCGGGCTCCGCGAGCAGGGCGCGGGCGGCCGCCAGGCGCTGCCGCTGGCCGCCCGAGAAGCCCGCGCCGTCCTCGCTGAGGCGGTAGTCGAGGCCGCCCAAGTCCCTCACCGCCTCCAGGAGCCTGACCGCCCGCAAGACCTCCAGAAGCCGCGCCTCGCTGTAGGCGCGGCCCAGAAGCAGGTTGTCGCGCAGGCTGCCGCGAAAGAGGAGGTTGTCCTGGGGCACGTAGGCGACGCGCCGGCGCAACTCGGCCTCGGCGTAGGCCCCCAGCGGCCGGCCGTCCAGGAGGATGCGGCCGCCGTCCGGCTCCAGAAAGCCGAGCAGGAGCCTGAGCAGGCTGCTCTTGCCGCTCCCGCTCTCGCCGCTGAGGGCGACGAGCCCGGGCCCCTGCCAGTCGGCACTTACCTTGTCCAGCAGGGCGGGGCCGCCGGGGTGGGCGAAGGAGACGCCCTCGAGGCGGAGGCTCCCGGCCCCCCGCGCCCGCCCGGAGCGAAGGGTGGCCGTGGCCACGGGCTCCTGGGGCAGCCTGTAGAGCGCGTGCAGCCGGACCTTGGCGGCCTTGGCGCCTTGCAGCAGGGCGTAGCCCTTGGGCAGGAGCTGCGCGGGCGTGGCGATGAGCGCCAGGAGCGTGATGTAGGCGCTGACCTCGCCTAAGCTCATCTCGCCCGCCGCCCGGCTGCGCGCCAAGATGACCAGCAGCGCAGAGGCGGCGGCGAAGCCCAGAATCTGGGCGAGCGGCGTCTGCAAGCCCGCCCACAGCGCCCGGCGCGACTGGGCCCTGGCGGTGGCGCGGTTGGCGCCGCCCAGGCGCGACAAGAGGAAACCCGTCAGGCCAAAGGCGCGGGCGACCTCGAGCCCCTTGAGCCCCTCCTGGAGGTGAGCGCCGACCTCCTCGGTCTGTTCCTGGGCCTCGCGGGCGCTCCTGGTCACCTGCCGCCCCGCCAGCCACAGGCCCAGAGCGAGCGGCAGGGCCATGACGAGGAGGTAGAGGGTGGCGGTAGCGTTGGTGTAGAAAAGGACAAAGACGATGCCCAAGAGGGTGAGCGACTCGGCGACCAGGGTGCCCAGGCCGAACTGAAGGTAGGTCTCTATGTCGCGCAGGTCGGTGAGGATGCGGCTCGCCAGGCCGCCGCTGCTGCCGCCCAGCCGGCCGGGCTGGCGCCCCAGCAGGCGCGCGTAGACGGCCTCGCGCCAGCCCGCCGCGACGAGCGCGGCCGCGCGCCCGAGCCAGGCGTCCTGCGCCCAGAGAGCGGCGGAACCCAGGGTGACGATGAGGCCGCCCACCGCCAGCACCCCCGGCAGGGCCGACAGCTCGCCGCCGGAGAGGACCCGGTCAAAGACGGGCTGGATGAAAAGGGGCGCCACCGCCACGCGCAAGAGGGCATTGAGCCCCGCCGCCAGCCCGCCGAGGACGGCCCAGGGGATGAGGGGCAGGAGGAGGGAGGGGGGGGTTGGCGCTCACGCCCTTGCGTCTTCCTCCAGGTCCTCGAGGATGCGGGCGACCAGCGCCTTGGCAGCCCCCGGCCGGGGCATGGTCGCGCGCAGGCGCTCGCGGCGGCGGGCGAGCTCCTCGGGGTCTTCGAGCAGCGTGCGCATGCCCGCGGCGACCCCCTCGGCGCTGACCTTGCCCTTGATCTCGAGCATCAGATCCTCGCCGCTGATGTGGTTGGGCAAGGCGACCGGAAAGCGCGGCGCGGCCAGGAGGACCGCCTGGCGCTTCAGGGCGGTGCCGACCAAGGGGATGAGCGAGAGCCAGTGGCCGGGGCCCTCGAGCGGGATGACCTCGGGCTTGTTGAGTGGCAGAACCACCACGCTGGGCACCCCGGCGACGCCCAGCTCCAAGGTGTTGGTGCCGGGAATCGTCAGGGCCAGGTCGGCGGCGCGCATGTGGGCGTAGCGCTCCCCCTCGGCGATGATCTCGACGGCGTAGCCCGAGGGCGTGGTGACGAGGTTCCCGTCGCGCCTGCCCGCCACGCCGCCGAGCGTCGCCTTGTCCCGCCCGGCGATGCCCGCCGTCACCGATTCGTCGCTCAAGAGGCGGCTCACGGGCCAGACGAAGCGCGCCTCGGGAAACTGCGCGCCCAACCTTTCGACCACCGCCAGCATGAAGGGGATGAGGTGGACGGCCATGCTGTTCCTGCTGCCGGTCATCACCACGATGTGGGGCCGGCCGGGGCGGGGCGCGCGCTCGGCGTTCTGGGCGGCGTCGGCGACGAGGTTGCCGACGACCTCGACGCGGTGCGCGGGCGCTCCAAGGAGCCTCGAGCGCTTGGCGGCCCTAGCGTCGGCCACGAAGAGGCGCCGCAGGCGCCGGTGCCAGTAGGGGTTGAAGGCGTAGCGGTAGCCGGGGTAGCCGAGCCTGTGGGCCAGCTTGAGGGCCAGGCCGGTGTTGCCGCCCATGCTGAGGACGAAGCCCTGAGGGCCCCTCCAGACGCGCTGCCGGGTTTCCGGCTTGCGCCCGGTGGCGACGAAGCGCAGGAAGTCGGCGGGGGTGGTCACCGCGTCGGCGCCGAAGTCACGAGCGATCTCTGCCTCGTTGCCGCTGGCGAACTGGCAGGGGATGAGCGAGACGGTGAGTGTCATGTCCGGCCGCCTCCTGCGCAGCTCGCGCAGGACGGGCTGCACCCAGGTATAGAGCTCGCCGGGACCGTTGCTGACCAGGACTGCTTCGATGGTTTGGCTCCTCCAAAGGGTGGTTGGTGAGTGGTGGGTGGAGTCAGACGAAGCCGCAGATACCGCGCTTGGACGCCTCCTTGAAGCGGAGCATCTCGCGCACCTCGTCGCTCTCTTGGGCGAGGTCGGCGACTGTCTCCCAGTCCCGCCGCCGCGCGGCGCGAATCGCGCGCTCGAGCATCCCATACGCTTCGACCGTGAGGCCGCGGCGCTCGAGGCCCACCCGGTTGAGCCGGTAGTGTTTGGCGGGGTTGCCGCGGGCCATGCTGTAGGGCAGGATGTCCTGGTTGCTGGCGCTGCCCGCGCCGTACATGGCGCAGGTGCCGACGCGGCAGAACTGGTGCAGCAGCGCGCCCGCGCCCAGGTTGGCGTGGTCGCCCACCTGGCTGTGACCGCCCAGCTGCACGCTGGTGGTCAAGACGCAGCCCCGGCCGACGCTGACGTTGTGGGAGACGTGGCTGTAACTCATCAGCAGGCTTCCCCTGCCCACTCTCGTCGCCTCGCCTTCACCGCTGGCGCGGTGGACGCTTGAAAAGTCGCGCATCACGACCTCGTCTTCCAAGACCGCGCAGCTTGGCTCGCCTCCAAAGCGCAGGTCCATCGGCTCGCCGCTCACGGTGGCGTAAGGCCCCAGGCGGCAGTTCCGTCCGACGCGGCTGCCGCTGTGCAAGACGGTGCCCGGCAGGAGCGCCGTCCCCGCGCCCACCCGCACGTCCGCCCCTATCACCACGAAGGGTCCGACGACGACGCCATTCTCCAAAACAGCGTCACCGTGCACGACCGCGGTCGGGTGGACGGTTGCGCTCGAGGCCACCACGCCTACTTCGTGAAGATAAAGGAGAGCGTGGCCTCGGCCGCGACGTCGCTCTCCACTAGCGCCCTCGCCTCGACCTTGCAGAGGCCGCGCCGGAACATCAAGATGGTGCCGGTGAGCCTGAGCGCGTCGCCGGGAACCACCTTGCGTTTGAATTTGGCGCTCTCGATGGCGGCAAAGTAACCCGGCCCGCGCTCCTGCAAGCCCTCGCGCACCGCCAACCCCACCGCCGCCGCCTGCGCCAGCGCCTCGACGATGAGCACTCCGGGCATGACGGGCTCGCCTGGAAAGTGGCCCTGGAAAAAGGGCTCGCCCGCGCTCACGTTCTTGAGGCATTCAAAGCCGTCGCCCTCTTGCGAGACGAACTTGTCCACCAGCAAAAAGGGGTAACGGTGAGGCAAGATGGCGCGGATATCCACGGTCTTCATGAGCGAAGTCTACCTCAATCGCCTTCTACCCGCTCGACTGGAGCCCCAGCTGCAGCCAGAGCTCGACCTCTACCAGAGCGAGCTCGCCACTACTCGACCCCGAGCCGCGGCGGCACCCCGTGCTGGTCGAGCCAGCCCAACAGCGCCTGGACGCTGCTTGTGGCCAGCGCGACGCAGGTATCCGCCCCGCCGTAGTAGAGGTTCAGCGTGTCGCCGTCGTCCCCGACGGTGAAGCCACAGGGAAAGACCACATTGCTCACGTCCCCCTCGCGCTCGTAGCTCTCCTCGGCGCCGAACACCCAGCGGTCACCGCGCTTTAGGCAGCGCTCCGGGTGCTCGAGGTCGAAGAGCGCCAGGCCGAGCCGGTAGAGGCTACTCGAGGTGGTGGCGCGGACCCCGTGATAGATGACGAGCCAGCCTGCGGATGTCTCGATCGGGGGCGGCGACAGGCCGATCTTGTGCGCGTCCCACCAGGCGCCGCGCCGGGCCTCGAGCATCAGCTCGTGGTGCCCCCAGTGATGCAGGTCCGGCGAGTAGGAGAGCCACATGTGCGCGCCCAGCGGCGTCATCGGGCGGTGGATCAAGACCCAGCGCCCGCCGATGCGCTGCGGGAAGAGCGCCGCGTCCTTGTCCTCGGGAGACATGATGAGCCCCAGGCGCTCGAAGCGTCTAAAGTCCTCGGTGAGCGCCAGCGAGACACCCGGGCCGCCCCGCGAGTACGAGGTGTAGGCGATGACGTACTGGTCGAGCTCCGGCACGAAGGTGATGCGGGGGTCCTCGATGCCCCAGCTCTCCTCCGGGTGATCCTTCGGCGCGGGCAAGAGGGTCGGCTCGGGGTCGATCTCCCAGCCGTCGACGCCGTTCGGGGAGCGCGCCACCCCGAGGTGCGACAGCCCGGTGCGGTCCTCGACGCGGCAGAGGAGCAAGGTAGTGCCGTCCTTGAGGCGCGTCGCCCCGGCGTTGAAGACGGTGTTTACGGGATAGGGCCAGTCGGAGGCCGTCAGGATGGGGTTGTGCGGATAGCGCTGGAAGAGAATCGGGTGGCTGCCCCCGATCGGCTTCTCGGGTGGGCTCTTGACAACGGGCTTTGGCTTGAACGTTTTCTCCATAGCACCCTCCATGACCTCTGTTGATGCTGCTAGTCTCCGACACCGCTAGCTGACATGCCCTCGCCCTATTGTGTACCCTTCGGTCACCTTGTGGTAGAGCTCGAGATACGCCTCGACCATGCGTGCCTGGCTGAACCGCGTGGCCGCGTAGGCGCGGACCCGCGCGCGGTCGAGATCTGCCACCGCCTCGAGCGCCGCGGCGGCCTCGGCGAGCGTCTCGACCACGAAGCCGCTCTCACCGTGGGCCACGACCTCGGGGATCGCCCCGCGGCGGCGCGCGATCACCGGGGTGCCGCAGGCCATCGCCTCGACCATGCTGAGACCGAAGGGCTCGTCGAAGTTCACCAGGTGCACGAGCGCGTAGGCCCCGCCCAGGAGAGCGTCGCGCTCGGCGGGACCCACCGAGCCGAGGTAGCTCACCCCGTCGCCGAGTGCGGGCGCCACCTCGCGCTCGAAGTACGTGCGGTCGTGGACGATGCCGGCCAGCTTGAGCGGGCGTCCCGTCCGCCGGGCCAGTCTGATCGCCTCCGCCACCCCCTTATCCGGGTGGATGCGCCCGAAAAAGAGCAGGTAGTCGCCCGCCGCCTCGCGGAGCGTGAACTCGGCAAGGTCGATGCCGTGGTAGACCGTGGCGAGATAGTCGAGCGCCGGGTGGCGGTCGGCCTGGCTGATCGACGTGTAGAAGCCGCGGCGCTGGTACTTCCGGTAGACGGGCAGGATGCGCTCGGAGGAAAAGCCGTGGATGGTCGTCAGCACGGGCGTGTCGACGAGGCCGCTGTAGCTGAGCGGCAGGAAGTCGAAGTGGTTGTGGATCAGCTCGAAGTCGCCCGCGCGCTCGAAGACCTCGGCGACGTGCAGGCACTCGTAGACCTTGGCGTCGATCCCCGGGTCCTCCTGGTAGGGCCGCGGGCACACCGCGACGAGCTTCGCTGCCGTAAGCGAGTCGGCGGTGGCGAAAAGCGTCACGTCTACGCCGCGCGCCACCAGCCCCTCGGTGAGGAGCGAGACCACGCGCTCCCAGGGGCCGTAGTGGCGGGGCGGGACGCGCCAGGCGATGGGCGCGAGCATGGCGACGCGCATCCTTTACCTCAAGCCGCGTCGGGCCGCTCCCCGACGGCCGGGGAGGCTTCCGGCAGGGCATCCGACAGGGCGTCGATCACGTGTTCGGCCATGCGCAACTCGGCGAGCGAGAGCAGGAACGACAGGCTGGCCTCGGCGCCCTGGTTCTGGTTGACGCGGTCCGGATGGAGGCCGTCGCGGCAGCCGCCAGTCAACGGATCGTAGAGAGGCAAGCCGAGGTCGTTGCGCCCTAAGAACCAGTCGAAGGCACGCCTGGCCTCGTCCAGCCAAACCCTCTCGTTCGTCGCCCGGTAGGCCTCGAGGCAGGCCGAAACCGTCGCATGCGCCTCTACCGGCTGCTGATCGAAGCGCGCCCGCACCTCGCCGCGCGGGTAGAAGCCGTTGGAGCCGACCGGCACGAAGTGCCCGGCCTCGTCGCGCTGCACCGCCACGAGCCAGCGGAGCGTCTCGAGGCCTAGCGCCAGCATCTCCTTGTCACCGAGCTGCCTCCCGGCGAGGATCAGGGCGTGAGGCAGCTTGGCATTGCTGTAGGCCAGGATGTCTTCGAACCAGCGCCAGTCCTCGCCGGCGCAGCGGCGGTAGGCAGTCAGCAGGTGCCCCGCCAGCATCTCGCAGGCGTGCTTGGCGGCGCTGTCACCGGGAAAGGCGCGGAGGTACCCGTGCATCCCGAGCAGCGCGAAGGCCCAAGCCCGCGGGCTCGTCACCTTCAGGACAGCCGGCAGCGCCCGGTCGAAGAGCGTGGCGGCGAGGCCGCGGAGCCCATCGTCGGCGAGGCGGCCGAGCACCGTCCCCAGGCCCCACAGGGCGCGCCCGTGGCTGTCGTCCGAACCGACGAGCTCGAGCCAGCGGCGCTCGAAGTTCATCACGTTGCGAAAGCGGCCGGACGCGGGCTCGAAGGCGTGGTTGAGAAATGCCAGATAGCGCGTCGCCAGGTCATAGGCCTCCCGGGCGTCGTCCGGGCCGAGCGACCAGGCGTAGACGCTCAGCACCAGCGCCCGCGCGTTGTCGTCGGTGGTGTAGCCCTCGGCGTAGTTGGGCACCGCGAACTTGGCGTGTTGCAACAGGCCGGTGCCGTCGGTCATGCGGTGCAGGTGATCGAGCTTCAAGAGGGGCAGCTCGCCCGCGCGCTCGCCCAGGGTCTTCGTCGCCGAAACGCGCCGGGGCGCCGCTGCCCGCGCCTCCTTCGCCCTCACGAAGCTCTCCAGGTAGCGCCGCGCCACCTGAGACCAGATCATCTCCCGACCCGCCAGATAGGCGCGCTTGCGCATGGCGTGACGCTCCGTCTCGTTGTCCAGGAGCTCGAGCACCGCCGCCGCGATCGCTGGCGCGTCGCGGAAGGGCACCAGCCGCCCGCGACCGTCCGCGAGAAACTCTTCGGCGTACCAGTAGGGTGTCGAGATCACGGCCTTGCCCGCCCCGGCCGCGTAGGCAAGCGTCCCGGAGACGATCTGCTCCCGATTGAGATAGGGGGTGATGTAGAGATCCGCGGCGGCGATGAATTCCAGCAGCTCCGCCTCGCTCACGAAGCGGTTGTAGAAGCTCACGTGCGCCTCGACCCCGAGCGCTGCGGCCAGGCGCTGCAGGCCGAGCCGGTACAGCTCGCCTTCCGCGCGCTTGACGTGGGGGTGGGTCGCGCCCAAGACGAGGTAGATCAGGTTGGGGTAACGCTCGGTGATCCGCGGCAGCGCCTTGATCACCTCCTCGATCCCCTTGGCGGCCGAGAGCAGGCCGAAGGTGAGGAGCACCAGCTTTCCTTCGACGCCGAACTGGTCTTTGTAGAAGCTGGGGTCGATGAAAGGCATGTCCGGAATGCCGTGCGGGATCAGGTCGATCTTGTCCGCAGCAAAGCCGTAGACCGTCTCCAGATACTGCCGGCCGCGCTCGCTCATCACCACCAGCCGGTCGGAGAGCGCGCCGAGCTCGAGCATCACCCGGTGCTGGCTCGGGTTCGGCCTGTCCAAGACCGTGTGCAGCGTGGTCACGATCGGCGTTCGCAACTCGCGCAGCAGGGCCAGCACGTGGCTCCCGGCGGAACCGCCGAAGATGCCGTACTCGTGTTGCAAACAGACCAGATCGACATTGTTGATGTTGAGGAAGTCGGCGGCCGAGCGGTATGACGCCAGCTCGTTCTGCTGGACCTCGAAGCGGACGGGCTCGGGATAGGCGTAGCCCGCCTCGCTGTCGTTCATCGGCAGGGCCATGAGCTGCAGCTGGGGAAAGGCGCCGGCGACCGCCTCGCAGAGATGGGTGGTAAAGGTGGCGATCCCGCACTGGCGCGGCAGATAGTTGCCGATGAAGGCTAGGGTTTTGAGTGTTGCTGCGTCGCGTTCCGCCACTTTGCTCCACCGCTCCTTCGTCCGCCCCGGCGCCAACCCTCCGGTCTGCGCTCCGCTACGCCACTATCTTAAACCAGCCCGTGCAGCTTTCCAAGGGTGCTGTCCGGAACTGTGGATGCTGTTAGGCTCCGAAGCGCTCCAGAACCTCGACCACCAGCGCTGCCCCGACCAGGTTCGCGCCCAACTCGCGGCGGATGCGTTCGGCGCGACACAGCCGCTCAGCGTCGCGCAGGCTGAAGTAGAGCTCCTCCCCGAGGCACTCGGCCTCGACGAAGCCGATCTCGATATAGGCTGCCACCGCGCCGCGCGCGAGCCCCTCGCGCTCGAGCGTGGCCAGGCTACAGCGTCCCGTTCGCACCAGCATCAGCGCAGCACCCCTTCCTCAAGCTTGGCGAGCTCCCGATAGAGCCTTTCCTCTTCCGGGCTGGGGCTCTCCGGCACCGTGATCCTCAGTTCCGCGTAGGCGTCGCCCCGGCCGCCGCCCCGCTTGGGCCAGCCCTTGCCTCTCAGCCTGAGCCGCCTGCCGGTGCGGCTCCTGGGCGGCACGGTGAGCTCGACCGCACCGTCCAAGCTAGGCACCCGCACCGTACCGCCCACCACCGCCGTGGGAGCGAGAACGTCCACGGTCATATGGACATCGTCGCCGTCCAGCCGGAAGACCGGATGCTCGGCGAGGCGCACCCTCAAGTAGAGGTCGCCGGGCGGGCTGCCGGGGCTGCCCTTGCCCGCGAGGCGGATGCGGCTGCCGCTCTGGACCCCCGCTGGGATGGTGACGGTGAGGACCTCGCCGCCGATGTTCAGGGTCTCCTCGTTTCTCAGAGTTCCTCCGCGAGCTGGGGCAACACCTCGCCGAGCCAGCCGCTCACCCGGAGCGAGGCGTCGGCGTCGCCCCGGGTCGGCCCCTGGTTGACGATGGCGATGGGTTTTTGCTGCTTGGCAGCCCTCACCACGAAGCGGTAGCCCGAAAATACGGTCAGCGACGAGCCGACGACCAGCAGCACCTCGGCGCGCCCCAACATGCCGTAGGCCCGCTCGACGCGCGCCTTGGGCACGTTCTCGCCGAAGAACACCACGTCGGGCTTGAGCGCGCCCCCGCAGCGCCGGCACGCCGGCACCCTGAAGCCGTCGATGAGCGCTTGCGGGAGCTCCGCGTCGCCGTCCGGCGCCATTGCTACCTGCGCTGCGTGAAAACGGGGGTTCAGCTCCTGCATCCGCCCTTGCAGCGTCCGCCGCGACTCCGGCGTGCCGCACCGCAGGCAGCGAACCAGCGCCAGGCTGCCGTGCAGCTCGAGCACGCTGCGGCTGCCGGCGGCCTGGTGCAGGCCGTCGACGTTCTGGGTGATTAGCCCGCTGATGGCGCCGCCCTGCTCGAGCCGGGCGAGCGCGCGGTGGCCGCCGTTGGGTTTGGCCTGGTGAATGCGAAGCCAGCCGACCAGGCTGCGCGCCCAGTAGCGCCGCCTGGCCTCCTCGCTGCCGACGAACTGCCCGTAGAGCATGGGTCTGTGCGGCCTTTGTAGGCTTTTGGGCCCGCGGTAGTCGGGGATGCCCGAGTCGGTGCTGATGCCCGCGCCGCTCAAGACCAGGACGCGGCGGCCGCGCAGGATGTGGCCAAGCGCGTCGAGGTCGTGGGTGAGGTCGTGGGTGGGGGCCGGTAACGCTGGGCTCACCTCACCAGCCTAGGCTCGAGTCCGGCGCGGGTCAAGGAGCCAGCTCGCTATCGTGCGCCGCGAAGGACAGCGGCGAAGGACAGCGAGGCCTCGAGCTGAATCCAAACCCGACCTACCGGCTCAAGGTTTTAGGCCGCCTTGTTGTGGACGGGCTTGCGGGCGATGATGAGCCTGGCCGTGATGCCGGTGTGCCTGGTGCTTGTTCGCGTGGTCTCGTCCATTACGGCAGGGGCGGTTGTTCCTGCCGTAGCTCTCTAATAACTCAGCTCGACCCGGCACTTGGCCTTGAGCTGCGCGATCAGCCGGGTGGCTAGTTGCAAGGAGCGCAGGTCGTCCTCCAAGGTGCCGATGGGCGCCTCCGCGCCGCGGATGCGCGCGGTGAAGTGCTCGAGCTCGGTTCTGAGCGGGTTGTCCTCGCGCACCTCGATGCGGTCGACCTGGACGTGGTTGCTGCCGGTCCCGTCGGCGACGGGCCGGTAGACGGCGATCTCGGCGTAGGGGTCCTTGCCGAAGTCGAGCCGGATGGTCTGCTTGGCCTCGGCGACCACCAGGGAGCGCTCGGCGTTGGGCGCCACCCGGCTGGCCAGCAGCCGGGCGATGCAGCCGTTGGCGAAGACGATCTGCGCGGCGGCCACGTCTTCAAAGAGGCTGCCGTTCAAGATCTGCCCGGCCACCGTGACCTCCTGGATGTCGCTCTGCACCAGGCTCAAGAGGATGTCGATGTCGTGGATCATCAGGTCCAAAATCGCGCCGACGTCCTTGATGCGGGCGTGGGGCGTGAGCCGCCGCGCCTCGATCAGGTAGGGCTCGCGGATGCGCTCGCGCAGGAGCTGCACCGAGCGGTAGAAGCGGGTGATGTGGCCGACTTGCAAGACGAGGCCGCGCCGGCGGCTCATGTGGGCGAGCTTTTGCGCCTGCATCACCTCGGTGGCGACGGGCTTCTCGACGAGGACGTGAACGCCCGCCTCCAAAAAGCGTTTGGTCAGCTCGTAGTGGCAGGAGGTGGGGGCGGCGATGCTGACGGCGTCGGGCCTGAAGCTCTCCAACATGGCACAGGCATGGCAGAAGGAGCGAACCGCATAGGTCGTCTCGGCCTCGAGGCAGCGCAAGGGGTCGGGATCGACGACCGCGACGAGGTCGGTGTGGGGCAGAGCAGCGTAGACGTTGGCGTGGTATTTGCCCATCACGCCGAAGCCGACAACGGCGACCTTGAGACGTTTCAAAGGTGCGCTCCGTTCACCAGCCCGCAGGCTATCATGTCGCGCATGGTCTGACTGTGGACCCGGTGCGATCCCCTGCTGATGCGCAAGGCGGCCTGAAGCGGCCTGCCCAGCAAGAAAAAGTCACCAAGCGCGTCCAAGGCCTTATGACGGACAGGCTCGTCAGCAAATCGTAAGGGCGCAAGGGGTGCCTCTTCAGCGAAGACGGCTACATTGCTCAAGCCGGCGGCGCCGGCCAGGCCTCGAGCCCGGAGCGACTCGAGCTCGCTCAGAAAGCCGAAGGTGCGCGCTCCGGCCAGTGCGGTGAAGCCCTCCGGACCGCCGCACCAGCGTTGTTCGCCGATGGCGGGGTGGTCGAAGGCGATGTGGCAGCAGAGCCGCCGCGCGCCGGGCGTCACGCTCACGCGAGAGCTGCCGTAGGCGCGCCGCCAGGGGCGGGCGACCTGGAGCGGCGGCGGCGGCGGCGGCGGGCTGCCCAAGAGGTCCAAGGCCGCCAACCATTCCTGCGCCGAGCCGTCCAAGATGGGCAGTTCGGCCGCGCTCAGCTCGATCACCAAGCCCCGCCACCAGCCGCGGATGTGCAGCGCCGCGAGCAGGTGCTCGACGAGTGCCACCTTGACCCCCTCCGCGCCGAGGACGGTGCAGCGGTGAGTGTCGGTAACGTGGTCCAGGCGCGCGATCACGGTCTTGCCCTCTAAAAAAAACCGCACCCCGCCTTCGGCGGGATGCAAGCGAACGTGGCTCATAAGGCCGCTGTGAAGCGCCCTGCCGCTGATTATGACTTCGTTCGCCACTCTTCCTTCAGCATATCCCAGATTTCGCCCAAGCGGCCGAGGAGGTAGAGTTGCCGCACCCACTTGCGCTGCGGCTGAGCGGGAAAGCCCGCCCAGGTCTCGCCGGGCGGCACGCTCTTGGTCACGCCGCTGCGGCCCGCCAAGCGGGCGCTCCGGCCGATGCGGACGTGGTCGGTGACGCTGACGCCGCCGCCCAGGACGACGCCGTCCTCCAAGACCGAGCTGCCGGCGACGCCCGAGTGGCCGGCGATGAGGCAGTCCGCACCGATCTGGACGTTGTGAGCGATCTGCACCAGGTTGTCGATCTTGGTGCGCGGCCCGATGCGCGTGCTCCCCAGGGTGCCGCGGTCGATGCAGCTGTTCGCGCCGATCTCGACGTCATCGCCGATCTCGACGCCGCCCAGGTGGTGGATCTTGACGGCGCCCTCCGGGCCGCGCACGAAGCCGAAGCCGTCCGCGCCGACGACCGCACCGCTGTGGACGAGCACGCGCTCGCCCAGCCTGACGCCGTCACAAATGGTGACGCCCGCGTGCAGCCGCGTTGCCGCGCCGACGACCACGCCCGCGCCCAAAAAACAGCCCGCGCCGATCTCGGCACCGTTGCCGACGACCACGCCCTCTTCCAGCACAGCCTGTGCGCCCACCGCCACGTCCTCGCCCAGGCGGGCCGAGGGATGAACCGAGGCCGAGCCATGAATGCCTGCCGGCGTTCTCGGCCTCGAGTCGAAGAGCGCGCTCAAGCGGGCGAGAGCCAGGCGGGGGTCGCTGACGCGGATCAGGCTGGCGGGAGGCCCGGGAAGCTCGAGGTCTTCCGCCACCACCAGCGCGGCCGAGCGCTCGAGTCCGTCCAGCGCGGCCGAGCGCTCGAGCACCACGATGCAAGCCTCGCTGGGCTGCCGCGGGCCGGCCAGACCGCGTGCCTCGCCGTCCTCACCCTCGAGCCGGCCGCCCAGCCGCTCGGCGATCTCGCTCAGGCGCATTATCGGCCTCCGCGGCTTCCGCGCGGGCTGTCGGGCAGGGGCGCGGGGGGCGGCGGGAGCTCGGGCTCGGGCGCTTGGGGCGGCAGCGGGAGCCTCTCCTCCTCGGCCGGCTCGGGCGCGGGCTGGGGTTCGGCCTCCTCGTCCGCGCCCAGGACATGGACGGTCAGGCTCTCATAGCCCTCCACTAAAAAGGGCAGCCGGACCCGCGCCAGTTGCCGGTAGTCGCCGTTCACAAAAGCCTCCGCTACGAGCTCGCTGGCCTGCACGCGCCCCTCCAGCGCCGCTATGAGCTCGCCAAAGGTGAGCGGCGCGTTCTCGCCCCCCGCGGCCTCCTCGGGGCTGGCCTCGAGGCCGCCGCGAAAGGTGATCTCGAGGGGACCCGCTGCCTCCTCGGGAATGGGCACGCGCACCGTCTCGAGGCGAGCCTCGCCGCGGAAGGGTTGGAGGCGCACGTGAGCGAGCAGGGTGTCGCCGGGTCTCAGGGTGTCGTTCTCGGCGACCGCGCGGACGACGCTTGCGACGCGCCTCTCGCGGTCATAGCGGACCGTGAGCTTGATGCTCTTGACCCCGGGTGCTGCAAAGACGTTGTCGGCCAGAACCTCCAGCGGCGCCGCCGCCAAGAGGGCCGCGCTGGCGGCGATGTCGCTGCTGTCCGCGGTCTGCTCGAGCAGGCGCAGCGTCCGCCCGCCCGCCAAGGCGATCTCCCAGGCGAGTTCGGCGGTGCCGTCGCCCAGTTGCTCGAGGGCCTCGTCGATGGTCTGGAGGCTGGCCGCAAAGACGAGCGGCGCGTAGAAGCGCTCGTCGCTGGTGACCTCGAACTGCTTCTCGCTGCTGCCCTCGGGACCGTCAAAGACCAGGCTCACCGGGATGAAGACCGGCGTTCTGCCGAGCACGCCGCTGACGCCGTGTGGCCTGTCCTGGTTGATCACGCCCAGGAGGCGGCGGCCGCTGTTGGCGAGCTTAAAGGGCAGGCTCGAGCTGGGCACGATGTGGGAGATGTAGGCGGGGGAGAGCGCGAAACTCACCGCGCCGCGCTCGACCAGCGGGTGCCCAAAGGCCCAGACCCGCGCGTCGTCCACCCGGGTGACGGTACCGACGGCCGCCAAGCTGACGTCGCCGCGCACGAGCTGCACCGACACGGCGCTGCCGGGCTCCACGTGATAATCCTCGTCGCCCTGCGCGCTCATGCGCCCGGCCTGGAGCGGCAGGATGTCGCCCCTGAAGAGGCCGCCCTCAAAGAGTCTTTGGAGCTCCTCGGCCGCTCGCGCGCTCAGGCCCGTCACCAAGACGGGTGTGCGCACGGCGGCGGCGGGTCCTAAGCTCTCGCCCTCGTACACGACCTCGCGCATGACCTCGCGCATGACCTCCTGCGAGCCTGGTTGGGGCAGCGCGGCGCTCGGATCGGTCGCCACGATGATCTCGGCGGGGGTGACCAGGGCCAGGCGGTGGTCGCTCTGCGGAAAGGCGTAAGCGAGCGCGCCCAGGAGGCGCCCCGCTATGTAGATGGGGCTGCCGCTCATGCCCGCCGCTACCCCGCCGGCGCGCTCGATAAAGTCGCCGCCCGTGCGGATCAGGATCAGCGGAAAGCCCGGGCCCATGTCGTCTTGAACGGCCAAGATCTCGACCGAAAAGCGCTCGAGCACGTTACCCGGCCCGGCGGTGAGGCCATGTCCTTGCTGGCCCGGGGCGACTTCGGCCAGGGGAAAGATAGCCTCGGCCTGCGCGAGCGCGGAGGTACCGAGGCCGAAGAGGAGAGCAAGCAGGACTCGAGCCGCGAATGAAGGTTCCATCGCTCCATTAGAACAGATGTTTTTGAGAGCGAGCTAAATGTTCTCGCGGTTTCGGAGCGGACCGTCGTCCAAGACCTTAGCAGGAGGCGACGAGCAGGGGGCGGGAGGAAGCCGCCAATTCCTCTTTGCAAACAACTCTAACCCGTGCCCACACTGCTCACGACCTCCCGCGCGCCGCGACACCACCGCTGCAGCCCTTCACTCGGCGGGCGTAGCCAGGTAGGTCTGCGCGGAGAAGTTGTGGCCGCCCGAATAGACGACCTTGCCACCGACGACGCCTGCCACCCCCGCCCGGCGCTCGGCGGGCAGCGGGCTCAGCGCTCTCCACTCGTCTTTGGCCGGGTCGTAGGCCAGCACCTCGGCGACCGGCTTATCATGACTGCGCTCGCCGCCTGCCACTACGATGCGCCCGTCCAACACGAAGGTCGAGGCGGAGGTGTGCGACAGAGGCGCGGGCAGGGGCGCCAGCTCCGTCCAGAGGTCGCTGGTAGGATCGTAGACATGGACCGAGCGCTGCATCGACGCCTTCTCCTCGTAGCTATGCTGACCACCGACCGCGTAGATCTTGCCGTTCAGGACCGTCGCGCCCATGTGGCTGCGCGGGTTGGGCAGAGGCGCCGCCGCCGTCCAGGCCGTGGGATCGTCCAGCGATAACACCCAGTGGTCGCCCTTGTCCACTCTAGCCGTGTCCGTGCCCCCAAAAAAATGCAGGTTGCGGCCCAAGCGCACGAAGCCACCCGAGCCGCGAGGCTGGGGCAGGGGCGGCAGGTCGTCGTGCCAGCGGTCGCCGCCCACGTCGTAGCTGTAGACGGTGGTCGTGGCCACTTCGGCCAGGGTGCAGTTGGGCTCGTTCAGGTAGCTGCCGGCAAGGTAGATGGTGCGCCCGTCGACCGCCGTGCCGCCGTGGCTCCACGGCTCGGGCATGGCGGCGAGCCTGGTCCAGGTGTCGTCGGCGGGGTCGTAGACTCTCGCCTCGGTGGTGGTGCAAAAGGGAAACCAGGAGGTGTAGCCGCCAAACACGTAGAGCCGGCCGTCCACCACCGCTCCCTGCGCCTCCGTCACTCCGCGCGGTGAGGCTTTCCTCTCGGTCCAGGCGAGGCTGTTGAACGCTCTCGCCGGCGCGCTGATGCTGGCGCGAATCGCCGCGGTCAAGGCGCCAGCCAAGAGACGGTGCCCCGTCTCGTCGGGGTGGGTGCCGTCGTGGCTATGGCTGGCGAGAATCGCCTCGCCCTCGCTGCCGAGGTCGATCAGATAGGCCTTGGCGTCGGCGCTGGTCTGATAGCCCTCAAAGCCCCCGGTGATGGCCGCGCGCTTGGTGCCGGCGAAGGGCACCATCACCAAGAGCGCCGCCTCGGGCGCCATGCTCCGCAGCCTGTCCAGCGTGGCCTTGACCTCGCCCGCGATCACGCGGTCGCTCTCCTTGAGGTCGTTGCGGCCGTGAGCGATCAGGATGTAGTCCGGCTGCGGCAGGAGTGACAGGTCCGACTGCGCCAGGTAATGGCTGGAGGCGACCGAAAAGGCGGGCACGTTGCCGATGCCCCCCGCGCGGTAGCCCTGACCGCCAAAGGCGACGATGGACACTTCGGCGTCCAGGTCGGCGGCCGTTCCCTGAATATAGGTCAGGGTGGCGTCGTGGGTCTCGTCGTCGCCGATGAGGCGCCCTTCGGTGATGGAGTCGCCGAAGACGAGCAGCCGCTTGGGCCGCAGGGGAGCGGGGCTCAGCCGCGCGCCGCTCGCGAGCTCGAAGCCGCCTATGCGCAGCGCGTTCTTGGGCGTGAACCAGCGGTCCACCCTGTCCCTGACGTTGACGAAGTGCAGCTCGAGGCTGTGGTCGCCGCCGCTGAGTCCGCTCGCCAGCGTGACCTGGGTCTGCCCGGCGCCAAGGCTGTGATCCGAGGCCACCCCGTCGATCACCGCGCGCAGGCTGGGGTAGTTGCCGGCCGCCTCGCCCGCAAGCTGCGACACGTCCACGTTGAGCTTGAGGGAAGCTCCCGAAAAGCCCGCCTTGAGGTAGGCGCCGGGCGTATTCGACTCCGCGAAGCCGCCGCCGTCACGCCAGTTGTAGGGGCTGTAGAAGACGGCGGGGTCGTCGAAGGGAAAGGTCACCCCATGAGGCTGCGGCTCGGGCGCCCGGGCAGGGTCGCTGACGCGAAAGGCGATGCTCAAGGCAGTGCCCAGGGTGCCTACCGTGTCGGGGCGGGTATAGGGTGTGGCCGTCAGGCGGTAGTCTCCCACCGCGGGCGTCCAGGGCTGGCGGTCTCCCACACGTTCGCCTGCCACACGTTCGCCTGCCAGCAGATAGGGCGCCACGTTCGCCGTCTTGTAGGCGCCGTTGAGCCCGAAGCGCACGCTGCCGACCGTCTGCGGGTCGGTGTTGGCGCGGATGGTCAGCTTCCTCGTCGGCAGGGCTGCCAAGTCGAGCACGGCAGCGTCCTTCAGCGGGTCGTAACCGGCAAGCGGCTGGCCGGTCTCGGCGTCGATGAGGCTGAAGCTCACCACCCGGCTGGCCAAGCCGGCAAGCTCGTCCTCGTCTACAGGAGGCGCGTTGCGGTTACAAGCCGCCAGCAGGACGAGCAGGCAGAGCAGCGTCAGCAAGCCAGCTGTAACCCTCGGCCTGCGCGGTGCCCCCGTACTGAAAGCAGCCTTCACCCGGGCGACCCTCCCCTTAGCCATAAAGCGCTCCTCCTTGTTGCTCACAAAGCTCCTTCCTGTCGCTCATAAAGTTCCTGTCGCTCACAAAGTTGCTTTCAAATCCCTTTGCGCTCTTACGGAGGCCATAAAGCACCGCCTCGAGCGTGCTCGTCGGGATGTGGCCGTTCACACACGAAGCTCAGGCTAGCAAGGCCTTTTCGGATGGGGCGTGACAGCTCTCACGCCGGCCACCCGAACCAATCCTGGAGGCGCAGAGAGGCGGTAATAAGGGACGGTAATGGGGACGGTAAAAGGCGCCGGGAACGCGCCGCGCCTCCCTCGAGCTAAGCGGAGGTCGCGGGCCGCGTTGCCAGAGCGGCAGCCCGCCCTGGCGCAAAGCCGGTGAGAGCGCAGGGCCGCCGACGTTCCAAAGCGAAAAGGCGTTGTAGACTTGCGCCGTGAAGGATAGTAGGCACAACTCGAGGCTGTCGCGGCGACGGTTTCTCGGCGGCGCGGCGCTCGGCGCCGCCGGCCTGGTCGGCGGCGCTACGGTCCTCAATACCTACCACTTCGAGATCAGCCGTCACCGCCTCGCCATGCCGGGGCTCAAGCGGCCGCTCCGGGTGGTTCAGCTCAGCGACCTTCACTACGGGCCCTTCATCAAAGAGGGCTCGCTCGAGGCCTGGGTGGCGGCCACCATGGCCGAGTCGCCCGACCTCATCGTCATCACCGGCGACTTCGTCGATACCGCCCTCGAGGACGGTCTGGCGCCTCTGGGGCGCGCCCTCGCTGAGCTCCACGCACCGCTAGGGGTGTGGGGCGTCTGGGGCAACCACGACTACGGCCGCTTCCCCGGTACGAACCTAGAAATCCTCGAAACGCGGGTGCGGCAAGCGGGTGTGAGGGTGCTCGTCAACGAAGGCGCTGAAGTGCGCGACGACCTCTATCTGGCGGGCATCGACGACGCCAGGAAGCGTATCAGGCAAGTTCTTAGAGACCGGCCCAGCGACCGCGCCTGCCTGATGCTCCTTCATAACCCCATCGTCTTTTTCGAGTACGACGTTTCGGTAGCGGCAGACCTGACCCTGTGCGGCCACACCCACGGCGGCCAGGTCAAACTTCCCGTCCTTGGGCCGCTGCTCCTCCCGGAGGGCTACGGCTGGCGTTTCGTCGACGGTTGGTTCGAGACCCCGAACCCCACCTATATCTCGCGCGGCCTGGGGGTCAGCGTCTTGCCGGTCCGCTTCAACTGCCCGGCGGAACTGGCGGTCTTCGACCTCGAGCCGCAGCTCTAAAGGCTGGCTCCAGGCAACGGGGCAGGACCAACGAGATGGGCGGCCGTAAAAGCCGCCCATCTCGTTGACAACCGTGATTTGACAACCGTGATAACGAAAAAGTCTAGTTGCCGGTACCCATGTCAGTGGGCCCCAGCACCTCGAGGGCCGAGACCAGGGGCCGGTTGACGCTCGCCGTGAAGGTGATGTCGAGGACACCGTCTTCGACCGGCACCTCGAAGGCCTTGACGACGGCGTTCATGGCACCGGTCTCGGCAACGAGGTCGATGCCGGTCAGCTCGACCGCGCCCCCCTCGAAGCTGACGTTGAAGACGCGGTCACCCTCGCCACCACCCGAGCCGCCCCCGGGTGCGCCGAAGTACAGCTCGGCAAAGTGCAGCCGCACTTCGTAGACGCCCGCTGTAGGCACCGGAATGCTGTAACTGAAGCCGTCCAAATTGGCGTCGGCAACCCGGGCATTCAAGTAGATCTCGTCGTTGTCCGTTCCCTCGATCTCGGTCACGACCTCGTTCGAAGTCGTCCTGCCGCCCTCGAAAAACTGGTCCGCCGTCCAGGTCACCCCGCCGGCCACGACCTCCGGGCCGCCCGCGTTGACAGCGAGCGTAAAAGGCTCATCCGCAGGGACGACGCCCTCTTCCACGGGTTCTTCTTCGATGGGCTCTTCTTCAACAGGCTCTTCTTCAACAGGCTCTTCTTCAACAGGTTCTTCTTCCACGGGTTCTTCTTCCACGGGCTCTTCTTCCACAGGTTCTTCTTCGATGGGTGCTTCGTCTAAAGGCTCTTCTGGCGCGGGCTCTCTAGGCGTCAGGTCGGGCACCTCGGGCAAGGTCTCCTCGGTTTCGGTCACGACGGGCGGCGGGGCGGCAGGCTCCTCGGTCGCCGCGGGCGCACAGCCCGCGACGATGAGTCCTAGCACGGCCAAAGTCAAGAGGATGCGCTGCACGGTGGGCATGAGTTGTTGGGGCACGGGCTGATCACTCTCCTTCATGATGATGGCGTCTTGACAGCATAGCGCAAGACATACGGCGTAGTGCAAGACATGAAGCCAACTATAACCAAAATGGCGGCCCGGGTTCACGGTTTTGGTCACGTCTCTACCGCTTGGGCCGGAGCCAGGATAAACTCGGAAGGTGTGGTGGCGCGCGACGTTGGTTTTCCTGGTCTCTTTTCTCCTGATCTCTTTTCTTACGGTAGCGCGGGCCGACCACGGTCCCCGCGCGTCGCAACTGGAGGGCAGCGTGCTCTGCCTCGACGCGGCCAGCGTGAGAAGTGCTGTCGAGCGTGAAGGCGAGGCGCAAGACGAGGTGCTCGAGCGCCGGCTCGAGGCGCGCCTGCTGGCGGAGATGCAGGCGGTGTTCGGCAGCTTGGACCTCGCCTTTGAAACGCACTCCAGTTGCCGCGGCGACCCGGCCTATACCCGGCTTCAGGTGCTGGCGCGTTACCTGGACCCGGAGGCTTATCTGAACTTTCCCGAAGAGAGTTACAGTTACCTGACGATCCTCCAGGTCGGCCCCTTCGAGGAGATCGCCGGACTGGGGCTCGAGGAGGCGGCTCCCGGCGCGCTGCACGTCCTCTTCGGCAGCGCGCTTCACTCCGAGGCGGAGACGGCCGTGAGCATCGGCGACCAGCTCGTCAGCGCCGGCGAGGAGCAGATCCGGGCGCTGGCTCGGGCCTGGTGGGATGACAACGCGGAGAGGTACGCGCGGGCGAGCGGGCGCTCACTCGCGCCCCTCTTCGGCAGCGGGCTGGCGACGGTGCTGGCGCTGGCTTGGCGGATCCTGTCGAGGTGCCGCTAGCGCGTGCACGCCTGCAATCACGCCTGCAATGTGGTAACTTTGTCGAATACCACCCGTCCCTCAGCCAATGGTCGAATGCCTAGCACGGCAACCAGGCGCGCTCGCCGAGGGCAACCGGCACTGGGACGACCTAACTACCGGGACGATCGAACTGGGAGCAGATATGAGCACAAAACGCATTCTCGTAACCGGCGGCGCGGGCTTCTTGGGCTCGTTCTTGTGCGAGCGGCTGCTGGACGAAGGCCACGACGTCTTATGCCTCGACAACTTCTATACCGGCCGCAAGGACAATATCCGCCATCTCTTCGACCATCCCCGCTTCGAGCTGATGCGCCACGACGTGACCTTTCCTCTTTACGTCGAGGTCGACGAGATCTATAACCTGGCCTGTCCGGCCTCGCCCATCCACTACCAGCACGACCCGGTGCAGACCACCAAGACGAGCGTCCACGGCGCCATCAACATGCTGGGGCTGGCCAAGCGGCTGCGCGCCAAGATCCTCCAGGCCTCGACCAGCGAGGTCTACGGCGACCCCGCGGTCCATCCTCAGAGCGAGAGCTACTGGGGTCACGTCAACCCCATCGGCCCGAGAAGCGGTTACGACGAGGGCAAGCGCTGCGCCGAGACGCTCTTCTTCGACTACCACCGCCAGCACAAGCTGCGCGTCAAGGTGGCGCGCATCTTCAACACCTACGGCCCCAGGATGCAGGCCAGCGATGGCCGGGTGGTCTCCAACTTCATCGTGCAGGCGCTCAGGGGCGAAGCCATCACCGTCTACGGCGACGGCAGCCAGACCCGCTCGTTTTGCTACGTCTCCGACCTCATCGACGCGCTCGTCAGGCTGATGAACACGGACGATGCCTTTACCGGCCCCGTCAACACCGGCAACCCCGGCGAGTTCACCATGCTCGAGCTCGCTGAAGCGGTCATCAGACTCACGAACTCGAGCTCTGAAATGATCTTCTTGCCGCTGCCACAAGACGACCCCAGGCAGCGCCGGCCGGACATCACCCTCGCCAAGGAGGCGCTCGGCTGGGAACCCAGGGTGAAGCTCGAGGAGGGCCTCACCAAGACCATCGCCTACTTTGCGCAAACGCTTGCCAAGAGCCGGGAGGGTTCGGCCGAGGCGAGCGAGCGGTAGGCCTCGTGCTTTCATGGATGACCGCCGGCCCAGCGCTTCCGAGGCGAGCAGCAGGCTCAGCAGCAGACTCAAGGGTCCAGCCGTGGGCTGAGCGCATACTCGCAAAAGGGCAAACGCCGACGAGCCTCGGCGTTCTTACAGAGGGACTCGAGGTTTGGAGTTAGGATTCGCTTAATGTTTGCTTAAGCTGCCCCCGCAAGGCTGCGGTAAAGTGACGGTAGCGTGATGGTTTGGTAGCGTGACGTTCGGTAGCGTGATGGTTTCGGTAGTGTGATGGTTTCGGAATGGATTTTTGTGAGCCCCGTATATAATCGCCCCAGGTACGAAACCTTACCGAAGGTGGGACGTCTATGAAGAGCATAACTACATGAAGCGTATGAGGAGACAGACGAGATTCTTCCTCGACATTGCCGCTTGGACCCTGGCGACGCCCCTCGCGTTCTTGATTCGCCATGACGGCGCCGTCCCGGCGGAGAGCCTCTCGGCCATGCTGCTCATCACGGCGGCCCTCGCGGGTTTCAAGCTCCTTGCTCACCTCTACTTCGGCCTTCACAGGCAGACCTGGCACAAGATCGCCTTCCGGGACTTGAGGGCCCTGCTCCAGGCTGTGGCTGCCGTCACCGCCGGCTCCGCCGGCTTGGTCTTTTTTGTCGGGCCCGCGCTCGGGGTGCCCCGCTCGGTTCCGCTGCTCGACGGCCTCATCGCGCTGCTCTTGCTGGTGAGCCTCCGGGCGGCCGCCCGCTACTGGCACGAGAGCAGCGTGAGCCGCGAGCTCAAGACTACCGACAGAAGCCGCGTCTTGATCATAGGCGCGGGTGAGGCCGGCACGCTCATCGCCCGCGAGATGCTCCGTCACCCCAAGACCGGGCTCAAGCCGGTGGGCTTTTTGGACGACGACCCCCGCAAGGTTGGCCAGCGCATCGCGGCCATCCCCATCGTCGGCACCATTGCCGACCTCCAGGAGACGGTCAAGAGATTCCAGGTCGACGAGGTGCTCATCGCCATGCCCTCGGCCGAGGGCAAGCTGATCCGCAACATCGTGGCGCAGGCCGCGGCCGCCAAGGTCCCGTCGCGGACCATTCCCGGCATCTACGAGGTCTTGAGCGGCCAGGTGAGCGTCAACCGCATCCGCGACGTCAGGATCGAAGACCTCCTGCACCGCCAGCCCATCAAACTGGACACCGCCGCCATCTCGTCTTACATCGAGGGCAAGACGGTGATGATCACGGGTGCGGGCGGCTCGATAGGCTCCGAGCTGGTGCGGCAGATCTGCCGCTTCAACCCGAGCGCCCTGATCCTCTTCGGCCACGGCGAGAACTCAATCTACCAGCTCGAGCGCGAGTTAGACCGCAACTGGCCGGAGGTGCCTTACCACTCGGTGATCGGCGCCATCCAGAACAAGATCCGCCTCGACTACGTGTTCAGGCGCTACCAGCCCGAGGTCATCTTCCACGCCGCCGCCCACAAGCACGTGCCGCTGATGGAAGGCAACCCCGAGGAGGCGGTCTTCAACAACATCATCGGCTCCATGAACCTGATCAAGCTGGCCCTGCAGTACGGCATTTCGCACTTCGTCAACATCTCGACCGACAAGGCGGTCAATCCTACCTCGGTGATGGGCGCGTCCAAGCGGGTGGTGGAGTACCTGGTGCAGAGCGCCTCGAACAAGGCCAGGAGCAACCAGGTCTTCGTGTCGGTGCGCTTCGGCAACGTCTTGGGCAGCCGCGGCAGCGTGATTCCCGTCTTCAAAAAGCAGATCATCGCCGGCGGCCCGGTGACGGTCACCCACCCCGACATGGTGCGCTTCTTCATGACCATCCCCGAGGCGACCCAGCTCGTCTTGCAGGCAGCCGGCCAGGGCCGAAACGGCGAGGTCTACATCCTCGAGATGGGCGAGCCCGTCAAGATCCTAAACCTCGCGCATGACCTCATCCGCCTCTCGGGCCTAGAGCCCGAGGTGGACATCCCCATCAAGTTCACCGGCATGCGCCCCGGCGAAAAGCTCTTCGAGGAGCTGATGACCGCCGAGGAGAAGGACCAGGCCACCGCTCACGAGCAGATCCTCGTCTCCAAGCCGCTCGAGTTCGACGAGACCATTCTAGACGAGGTCATCACCGAGCTCACCAAGGCGGCCCTAAAGTCCGACGGCGAGGCGGTCAGGAGCATCCTCACCGACTTTATCGACGGCTGCAACTTCTACTACCCGCCCCAGGCGCCCGGCGCAGAGCTCGAAAAGCAAACCAGCAAGGCCTCCTAGAGCGTTTTACCGCATGATTGAGGTTCCTCGATCATGCGGGCGAGCAGAGCGAGTAAAAATGGATGTCCTTCGTTGAAGCCTCAGTCATTTCGGCAACCGCTGTAAACGCGCCCCAAACCCAAACGTGCTCCTAAAACCGCTGCAAGGCCCATAGCGCCAGCATACCCACGATGATGGTGGCGAGCATGCTCTTGCTGCGCCAGGCCACCAGGGCGGCGATGAGGCCGGCCAGGAGACGCTCGTTGCCGAGCGACAGCTCGAGCACGCCCTCCCGGTAAACAAAGGCCGGCGCCACCAGGGCGGGCAGGACCGCCGCGGGCACGAAGCGCAGGGCGCGGGCCAGGCCGTCCGGCACCCTAGCCTTGCCGAACAGCTCCAAAAACGACAGGCGCAGCAAGAAGGTGAGCACGCCCATCAAGAGAACGATGAGCCAGAACCTCACCGCCGCGCCTCGAGGACGAGGCCGACTGCCACACCCGTCACCGCCGCCAGGATGAGCCCCAGGTTGTAGGGCAGGTTCGCCGCGGCCACCGCCACCGCCGCCGCGCTCACGGCCGCCGCCGCAGTGGGCCGGTCCTGAACGGCCGGAAAGGTCAGGGCGAGAAAGGTGAGGGGAATGGCGAAGCCCAAGGACAGACTCGCCGGCAACTGGGCGCCCACGAGAACGCCCGCCAGCGTCGCGGCTTGCCACACCAACCAGAGCGGCAGCGATACGCCAAGATAGAACCAGCGCCGCCTGACCCCGGTATCTTCGGTAAAGCGTGTCACCGACAGGGCAAAAGCCTGGTCGGTCAACAGGTAGGCCAGAGAGAAGCGCCAGGGCCGCTCGAGCCGCTTGAGGTGCGGCGCCAGGGCGGCGCTGTACATCACGAAGCGGAGGTTGATGACCAGCGTGGTCAGCAGGATTACCGCCGCCGAGGCACCCGCGCCCAGGAGCTGCACCGCCGCCAGTTGCGCCGAGCCCGCGAAGACCAAGACCGACATGCCCAGGGCTTCCACAGCGTTCAGGCCGATCTCCACGGCCGCCACCCCGGAAATGAGCCCGAAGGGAATGATGCCGAGCACCAGGGGTGAGGTGGCCCTGACCCCCGCCCAAAGGGCGCTTCTGGCATCCAAGCCTAGCGGAGCCGCGACGCGCGCCACCTAGAGCCGCCTGAGCACGGCGACGATGTGCGTGCCGCCGTCCAAAACGCCGGGCTCGAGGACGTGCATGCCGGGCGTCACGAAGCGCGCCAGGTAGTGCTTGTGAAGCCAGCCGCTCACCCGGTCGGGCGGCCTAGCCTCGTGCCGCTCCCACTCGCGCACGCCGTAGGCGTCGAAAGGGCGGCGGATGTGCTCGGCGTCGTCCACGCGCTCACTCTAACAAGCGGTTAAGCTGAGGGGTGAGCTTTTTGAACCTCGATGAGGACGTTGGTATCCAGCCCGAGATAGCTGCGCTCAGTCACGCTCGGCAAATACTTCCTCGTAGAGCTCGGCACGCTCCGGCAACGCCGTGACGGCGCGATGGCCGACCAAGACGGGCAGGTCACTCAACGGCGTTCTCACCTCCAACTTCGCCTGGCGGTAGAACGTCATCGCCTCACGAATGAGCTGGGCTATCGGTCTGTTTTCATCTCGAGCCGCACGCCGAAACGCCTCATAATCCGCCTCCGATACGGTTAGCGATACCGTCTTCATAGCAGATACGATAGCACGGTCATGAACATCGCTAGGCCCGAAGCTTTGGGAGCGCAGTCTGCTCGAGCCGCGCTAGGAGCGCCTCCGCCAGCATCAGCGCCGCCTCCTTGTCCAAATACTGGTTGCCGTTGCCGCACTTGGGCGAGAGGACGCAGCGGGGGCAGCCGTCCTGACAGGGGCAGTCGCGCAACAGGTCTCGAGCCGCTAGAAGCCAGTCGCCGAAGGCCGAGGCGCCCGCCCGGCTGTAGCCGACGCCGCCGGGCGAGCCGTCGTAGATAAACACCGTCGGCTCGCCCGTAGCCGGGTACATGGGATAAGACACCCCACCCACGTCGGCCCGCTCGCAGAGCACGAAGACCGGTAAGAGGCTGATGAGCGTGTGCTCGAGCGCGTGAATCGCCGCGGGCAGGAGGCTCGGATGCACCGCCCCCGCCACCGCGGTCACGGCAAACCACAGCGCCTGGGTGGGGTAGGACAGCTCGGGCAGCTCGAGCGGCGTCTCGTCCAAAACCGCCTCGCTAAAGTAGCGCTTGCGCACATAGGAGAGCACGTCGGTCGTCACCCGCACCCGGCCGACATGGACGCCGTAACGTACCGCCTCCCTCTCCAGAATCTCGATGTCGGTGACCGAGCGCGCCTGGGTGTAGTAGTCGCTCAGGTGCGGCAAGAGCACGGCGACGCCCGCGTCCAGGTCCAGGTTGCGCACGAGGTAGGTCTCGCCCTGGTGCAAAAAGACCGCGCCGGGGTGCAGCTCGCGCAGGGCGGCCGCCAGGTCGCTCTCGCCCAGGCGCTTGCCGAAGCCGTCTCTCAGCACGACACGCCTGCCGCCCAAGCCGCGCAGGCTCAGCCGGGCGTGGGGGTAGGGGCCGACGTAGGCGAGCCTCTCTCCTCTGCGGGTGAGCGGCGGCACCGCCTCGCCCCTCGCCGCTCGAGCGCGGTTGGCCTCGCCGAGCAGGTCCTCGTCCAACGCCAGTGGCTTTTCATAGGCCGCGCAGGCCAGGTGCAGGGGGTGGAGTTCGCTGTTGAAGGGGTCGGCGACGGCGCCCTCGGCCCGGCCCTCGGTGACGAGGTCGGGGTGGTTCAAATAGTACTCGTCCAAGGGGTCGTTGCCGGGGATGAGCAGGGTGAGGGCGCGCCGGCCGCCGCGGCCCGCCCGGCCCGCGCGCTGCCACAAGGCGGTCATCGAGCCGGGGTAGCCGACCATCGCCACCGCGTCCACCCCGCCTACGTCCACGCCCAGCTCGAGCGCGCTGGTGGCGGTAAGGACGCGGATGTCGCCGCGCTTGAAGGCCGCCTCGATGCGCCGCCGGTCCTCGGCGTCGTAGCCCGCGCGGTAGCTCGACAGCATCGCCGCCTCGTCCTCTGAAAGCTGGCCCGCCGCGTAGCGCCTGAGCAGTTCGGCGGACTTGCGCGAGTTGCAGAAGAAGATGCTCTTGAGTCCGGCCTTGACGAAGCGCGCCGCTAGGTCCGCTGCCTCGGTGTTGGGGCTGCGCCGCCGTACGCTCTTCCCGTCGCCGGGCAGGTCGGGTGGCCGCCAGAAGAGGAACTCGCGGTCGGCGCGCGGGCCGTAGTCCTCGGTGACGGCGCCGAAGGGAAGCCCGGTCAGGTTGGCCGCGTGCTCCGCCGGGTTGCCGATGGTGGCGCTGGCGGCGATGACCTGCGGCGCGGCGCCGTAGTGCCGGGCGAGGCGCAACAGGCGCCGCAAGATATTGGCCGCGTGCGTACCCATCACCCCGCGGTAGTAGTGGAGTTCGTCCACGACGATAAAGCTGAGCACGCCCAGAAAGCGCGCCCAAGCCGCATGGTGCGGCAGGATGCCGTAGTGGAGCATGTCGGGGTTGGAGAGAAGGCAGCGTGCTCCCGCGCGGACGCCCCGGCGGCGAGAGGAGGCGGTGTCGCCGTCGTAGGAGGCGACGAGGCCGTCCAGCGCAAACTCAGCGGCCAGCGCGGCGAGCTTCTCGAGCTGGTCGTGGGCGAGCGCCTTGGTCGGGAAGAGGTAGAGGACGGTGCCGCCCGTGTCCAAGGTATGCAAGGTCGGGATTTGGTAGGCGAGCGACTTGCCCGAGGCCGTCGGCGTCGCCACCACCAGGTTTTCGCCCGCCTCGGCTCGGACGAGCGCCTCGGCCTGGTGGCGGTAGGGGACGATGCCAAGGCGCCCCAAGTAGGGCGCGTACACACCCTCATAGCGCGGCCTCTGTCCTTGGGGCCGTCCCGGCAGAAAGGCGTAGGCGCGGATCTGCCCCCGGTAGTCCTCGCGCGACTTTAGCCACTCGTGGTAGGAGGCGGCGCCGGCTAGCGCCGGGGGCAGGTTGGGGACGGTGACGGCCACGGCTCAGCCTACCGTAGCCACCGCGCGCGGATACGACCGGGGGCCACCCCGGCGGAGACGGAGCTTCCCGAAACCGTTTGCTAGACTTGGCCCATACGGCGCTCGAGGTCGCGGTCATCGCGACGCTCATGGCGGGGCTCGAGGCCTCTGGAGGCAATATGAAGGTAATGATCTTAGGCGGCGACGGCTTTTGCGGCTGGCCGACCTCGCTGCACCTGTCCAACTTGGGCCATGAGGTCGTCATCGTCGACAACCTCAGCAGGCGCAACATCGACAACGAGTTGGGGGCCGAGTCGCTCACCCCCATCGCGCCGATGGGCACGCGGCTGGCGGCCTGGCGGGAGGTCTCGGGCAAGGCGATACGCTTCGTCAATCTCGACGTCGCCCAGAACTACGACGGCCTCTTGCACCTTATCCAGGAGGAGGAGCCGGGCGCCGTCGTCCACTTCGCCGAGCAGCGCGCCGCGCCCTACTCGATGAAGTCGCCCAGGCACAAGCGTTATACCGTCGACAACAACCTAAACGCCACCCACAACACCCTTTGCGCCATCGTCGAGTCGGGGCAGGACATCCACCTCGTCCACCTGGGCACGATGGGCGTTTACGGCTACGGCAGCGCGGGCATGAAGATCCCCGAAGGTTACCTGGACATCGAGGTCATGACCGAAAGCGGCGAGCGCGCCCATCAGCAGATCCTCTATCCCGCCAATCCCGGCAGCGTCTACCACATGACCAAGACCCAGGACCAGCTCTTTTTCGCCTACTACAACAAGAACGACGGCGTGCGCATAACCGACTTGCACCAGGGCATCGTCTGGGGCACCAACAGCGCCGAGACCAAGCTCGACGAGCGCCTCATCAACCGCTTCGACTACGACGGCGACTACGGCACCGTCTTGAACAGATTTCTCATGCAAGCGGCCATCGGCTACCCCCTCACCGTCCACGGCACCGGCGGTCAGACGCGCGCCTTTATCCACATCCAGGACACGGTGCGCTGCATCGAGCTGGCGCTTGAAAACCCGCCTCAGAAAAACGAGCGCGTCAAGATTTTCAACCAGATGGTCGAGACGCACCGCATCCGCGACCTTGCCAAGATGGTCTCGGAGATGACCGGCGTGGAGGTGGCCCATCTCGAGAACCCCCGCAAGGAAGCCGCCGAAAACGACCTCCACGTAAGAAACGACTTTTTTCTCAAGCTCGGCCTAAAGCCCATCACCTTAAACCAAGGCTTGATGCAAGAAGTTACCGACGTAGCGAGGCGCTACGCCCACCGCTGCGACATCAGCAAAATCCCCTCCACCTCACTCTGGACGAGGGAGCAGAGGGAAGCGTCGGCGCGGCTCGAGCAGTCCCTGGAGACAGTCGTTTAATAGCTTTGGACATAATGCCCGACAATACCAGGGCACTGCAACCGATCCTATGGGAAAGAACAAAAGTCTACGCAAAAAAATACAGGGTGAACTCGAGGTCATCGACAGACATTTCAAGCTCATTGCGGAGGAGCTCGAGAAGACCTATCCCGACCAGCGCGCGATCGCCAAGTGGGAAAAGGATGTTCGAAACCACTTCAACACCCTCGATAAGCTGCGCGCCAAACTTCCTGGAGGCAAACGATGAAGCAAGCCGTAGACAACCTCCCCGACCTCGAGCACCACAAAGCGTGGCTGCTCGACCATCTCGCCGGCAACGCCAAAATGTATCTCGACATGCTGTCGAAGCTAAAGAGCCTCGACCCGGCGAGCGACGAGTACGCTACACTGGAAGGTAAACTCTATGCCCAAACCGTACAGGTTGGATTGGATGCCAACGACGTAGTGGCGACGATGGACGAGATTACCGACAGGCTGACCGATGACGATACCTAATGCGCATCGCCTACTTCACCGAGACCTTCCTGCCCAAAATAGACGGCATCGTCACCCGGCTGACGCGCACGCTCGAGCACTTGGCTGACCTCGGCCACGAGGCGCTCGTCTTCGCGCCGCACAAGCCTCCCGCGAGCTACGCCGGCCACAAGGTGGTGGCGGTGCCCAGTATCGCCTTCAAACCCTGGTATCCCGAGCTGATGCTGGGCATGCCCCGGCCTAGATTGGGCCGCGAGCTCGACAAGTTCAAGCCCGATCTCGTCCACATCGTCAATCCGGTCATCTTGGGGCTCTGGGGCACGGCGATTACCAAGCAGCGCAACCTGCCGCTGTTGTCGAGCTACCACACCGATATCACTCAGTACGCCACCCACCTCAACCTGCACATCCTCAGGCCCATCTCGAGGAGCTTTTTGCGCGACGTGCACAACCAGGCCCACGTCAACCTCTGTACCAGCCAGCCGATGGTCAACTCGGCGCGCGGCCTGGGCATCAAGCGGGTGCGACTCTGGCCCAAGGCCGTGGACACCGAAACCTATCACCCCTCGATGGCGTCAGCGGAGATGCGCGCGCGCCTGAGCGGCGGCAATCCCGAGCGGCCGCTCTTCGTCTACATCGGCCGCTTGAGCCATGAAAAGCGCCTCGACTGGCTCTACGCCCCCGTCACCCAACTGGACGGCGTCCGTCTGGCCTTGGTGGGTTCGGGTCCGGCCGAGGCGCACCTGCGAGAGCGCTTCAAGGACACCAACACCGTCTTTACCGGCTACCTGAGCGGCCGGGAGCTCGCCCAGGCCTACGCCAGCGCCGACGTCTTCGCCTTTCCCTCGGACACCGAAACGCTGGGCTTCGGCGCGATGGAGGCGTTCGCCTCGGGCGTGCCCGTCGTCGGCGCCCGCGCGGGCGGCCTGCCCGACGTTATTCGCCACGGCCACAACGGCCTCATGTTCACGCCCGGCGACCTGGGCGAGCTGAGCGAGCACCTTCGCGCGCTGCTCTTCAACCGGGCGCTGCGCGACGCGTTCGGGAGGCAGGGCCGCCGCGATATGGAGCCCTGGGGCTGGCGCGCCGCTACCCTAAGGCTGCTCGAGTACTACCATCTCGCCCGCACCATCCAGCGCCGCTACGACCCGCCGAGCGCCTACTGAGCCCAAAGGGGTTCGCTACCCTGACGCCGCTAGTCTTGTCCGGCGTTCAGGTCCTCCGACCAGAGCAGCGCACAACCCAGCCGAGCGTGTACCAGAAGGCGCGATGCAGCCTCGCCCCGATGCGCTGGAGATGCGTTAGAATGGTGAACGATGAACGTCCGCTCCCTCACCGACCATGACCTCCCCGGCCTCTTGGAGTTGCTCAGGCGGCAAGACGACGAGCCAGAGCACCGCGCCATGTCGCCCGAGGGGCGCAGCGAGGAGGAGCTCGAGCTCGAGCTCAGCTCGACCGATCCCTTCAACGAGATCCTGCCGCTGGTCATGGCAGAAGGCGGCCGGGTGCTGGCCTACGTGAGCCTCTGCCGCTATGAGGGCGAGACCTTTTTGGAAGGACCTCTGATGGTGCCCGAGCTCGCGCCCGAAGCTGTCACGCCTCTCTTGGAGCGCGTCGTCGCCGAGGCGCGGATTCGCGAGCTCGATTTTCTCGAGGCCTTTATCGAAGACCGCAACGAGCGTGCGCAGGCGGCACTGGCGCTGGTCGGCTTCGCGCCCTTTCGGACCACCTACATCTACGAGATGGCGCGCGGGGAGGAGCCCAAGGTCGCCGAAAGCCCGGACGCGCGCTTCGAGTGGCCCGGTGACGTAGACACGGCCCTCTACCGCGAGCTCTACCGGGAGACGAACGACGCCTGGGCCTCGCGCCTGGGCTGGACCGACGAGGAGCTCGAGGCGAGGTTCCGGGACCCCCGAGTGCAGCTCATGATCGCCTATCAGGAGGGCAAGGCGATCGGGCACGTGGAGCTCGAGTTTTTGGAGGACGGCGTCGCCGAGATTGCCTACTTCGGCGTCTTGCCGGCTGCCCGCGGCCATGGCCTCGGCCGGGCGCTCCTCAGCCACGGGCTACAACGCGCCTTTGCCAACGACGAGGTCGAGCTGGTTCTGGCTCGCGCCCACGACGACGAGCGCCCGGCCTGCCACGCCATCGAGCAGGTCGGCTTCAGACTGGCGCACGGCGTGATCGCCCACACCCTCGAGCTCGACCCCTCGCCCCAGTCCGGGGATTCATAAATCCCACCGGCCCGGAGTGCTAGCATGGTGTCCCGGAGGCGAGTATGAAGCCGAAGTACATCTTTATCACGGGCGGCGTGGTGAGCAGCCTCGGCAAGGGCATCGCGACGTCCAGCATCGGCACCCTGCTCCGGACGCGGGGCTACAAGGTCACCGCCGTCAAGATAGACCCCTACATCAACGTGGACGCGGGCACGATGCGACCCTACGAGCACGGCGAGGTCTTCGTGACGAGTGACGGCGCCGAGACCGATTTGGATATCGGCACCTATGAGCGGTTTTTGGACATCGACCTCTCCCGGGTCAACAACCTGACCACCGGCCAGGTCTACTTGTCGGTGATCGAAAAGGAGCGGCGCGGTGAGTACCTGTCGCAGACCGTGCAGGTGATCCCCCACCTTACCGACGAGATCAAGAACCGGCTGCGCGAGGCGGCCGGGGCGGCCGGGGCGGAACTCGTCTTGGTCGAGGTGGGCGGCACGGTCGGCGACATCGAGTCCTTGCCCTTTTTGGAAGCCATCCGGCAGATGCGCTTCGGGGAAGGGCGCGATAACACCCTCTACCTGCACGTCACGCTGCTGCCCTACCTGGGCAGCTCTTCGGAGTTCAAGACCAAACCCACCCAGCACTCGGTGGCGACCTTGCGCGGCGTCGGCATCCAGCCCGACGGGGTCATCTTGCGCTCGAAGAGCCCGGTGCCCGACGCTATTCGCGACAAGATCGCGCTCTTTACCAACGTCGAGGCCCAAGACGTCTTCAACTCCTACGACACCGACGTGGTCTACGCCGTGCCGGAAATCCTGGAGCAGCAGGGCATCGGCCGCTTTATCGAGAAGCGGCTGGGCCTGGAAAAGGTTCTACCCGAGCTGAGGGCCTGGCAGGACGCCGTCAAGACCTTGCGCCAGCCCGCCAAAGAGGTGATCATCGGCGTCGTCGGCAAGTACGTGGCCATGCCCGACGCCTACCTCAGCCTGATGGAGGCGCTCAAGCACGCGGGCATCGCCAACGACGCCGGCGTCACGCTGAAGTGGGTGAACGCCGAGGACCTCTACGTCGACAATCCGGGCGAAGACGACCTGGGGGCGCTGAGAGGGCTCGACGGCATCTTGGTGCCCGGCGGCTTCGGCATCCGCGGCATCGAGGGCAAGGTGCGCGCCGCCCGCTACGCCCGCGAGCATGGCGTTCCCTACCTGGGCATCTGTCTGGGCATGCAGGTCGCCGTCATCGAGTATGCCAGAAACGTGGCCGGACTGGGCGGCGCCAACTCGACCGAGTTCGATCCCTACACCGCCCACCCGGTCATCGACCTCATGCCCGAGCAGTTGGAGCGCGCCGACATGGGCGGCACCATGCGCCTCGGCAACTGGCCGATGGAGATCGCCCCGGGCACCTTGCTCGAGGCCGTCTACGAGCTGCCGCCGCAGCTTGGCGGGGTCACCAACGAGCGCCACCGCCACCGCTATGAGGTCAACCCGCGCTACGTCGAGAGGCTGAGGGGCGCGGGCCTGCGCATCTCGGGAATCACCCCCGGCACGAACGGCCGCGGCGAGGGACTGGTCGAGGCGGTCGAACTGAGCGGCCACCCCTTCTTCTTGGGCCTGCAGTCGCACCCGGAGTTCAGCTCGAGGCTGATGCGGCCGAGCCCGCCCTTCGTGGGCTTTATCCGCGCGGCCGTGGCAGAAGGCCAGCGGCGTCTCCTCGCCGACGCCGACCCCTACAGGGAGCGCCCGATCAACGCCGAGCGCCTCGTCTGAGGCGGCAGTCCAGCTATGAGCCGGAGCATCCCTTGGCGGCCGTGACGCCGAGAGCGACAGCGCCGGCTACCGCCAGACGGTCAAGCCCACGCACGACCTCTTCGCCCAGCCCCCGAAACGCGCCGATCCTGCCAAAGCGCAAGAAGCGGCTGCTCATCGCCGCCTTGCCGGCCTGGGTAAGGCTTGCGAAAGACAAGGTCGGAAGAAAACCTCGTAGTACCCGCACTTGCAGGCCCACTAGGCCGGTCTTACCCGCTCCGCAGGGCACTTAGTGACCCCAAGCACTAGCGGGGCCTAGTGGCCCTACACTCTGACTCCCTGCTCTCGACTGCTGTATTCTTGAGGGGATGACTAGACGCACGCTCAAGACTGCCTTGTGGCTCATCGTCCTGGCCAGTCTCATCCCCGGCCTCATCCTGGCGTTTGCGCGCATGCGGGCCGAAGGCGGCGAGCGCACCGTCACCCTGCTCATGGACGAGCAGGCGCTGCTCGAGCAGGCGCTCTACTACGGGCTGACGCCCTTCGAGCTGGGCGAACGCTACCGGACGTTCGGCCTAAACGGCGTCGCGCTCTACGAGGAGAGCCTGGACACGCTGGCGCAAAAGGGCAGAGTCGTCCTGCTGACGCCCGCCGAGGCGCAGACGCTGGCGCTGGCCGCGGGCGCGGACATCCCCCCGAACAGCACCCTGGTGACGGAGCTCGAGCCCGGCGCCCTCGCCTTCGCCTTAGCCAAGAACACGCCCCCGGCCCAGCGGCTGACCCTGGACGGGCGGACTTGGTACGCGTTTTCCGGCGCGAGCGACCTGCGCCCCGCCGGGCCCGACCTAGCGGCCATCGCCCGCTGGCACGAGGCGGGCTGGGATCTCGCCTACCGCCCCTTAAACTTTCCCGGCCTGGTCGGTGCCGGCGCGGACTTTCCGGCCGAAGCGCGCTACCTCGTCCACCAGGGCCTCGAGGTCGCCGGCCATCCGGGCGCCCTGGCGGAGACGGCCGCGGCCTCTGGAAGCTACCTCACGGGCATGATCGAGGGCACCCTCCAGTACGGCATGTCGCGGCTGAGCGCCGAGGTGCCCACCGCGCGCCTCTTCGGCATCGGCCAGGACTGGCAGAACATCTTGAAGCCCCGCGAGGTCGCCGGCAAGTACCTGCTCGCCGCCGGCGAGCGCGGCGCCACCCTGCTCTACCTGCGCCCCTACACCCAGGAGCGCGTGGGCGATATGGTCGAGAACACCGAGGTCCTGATCGCGGCGCTGGTGGCGGGGCTGCAACAAGAGGGCTTCGGCATCGGTCCGGTGGGCGTGCTGGACTACCGGACGGTGCCGCTCTTGCGCCTCCTCAGCGCCGCCGGCGTCTTAGCGGGCCTGGGCCTGCTGGCGCTCATGTACCCCGGCCTCTGGGGTCCGGCAGTGGCAGCGGGCGTCTTGGCCCTGGGCGTCCTGGCGGGCGGCCCTAGCTGGAGCGCGCTGGCACTCGTCGCGGCCTTGGTCTTTCCCGTGATCGGTTACGGCCTGCTGCCCGAGAGGCTGACCACGCTGGGGCTCGCCACCCTGGTCAGCCTCTCGGGCGCGGTCTTGCTGGCGGCAGTCGGCAGCGACCGGGAGGCGCTGCTGGGAATCACGCCCTTCGCCGGGGTGGCGGCGACGCTGGTGGTGCCGCCCGCGCTCTTTCTCTTTCACTACGCCTTGCGCTACCGCCGCCCCGTCCACTGGCTCACCGACTTCTGGCGCCATCCCATCCGCCTGGGCGACGCGCTGCTCGTCCTCGGCTGTGTGGCGGCGCTCGCCTTGGTGGTGATCCGCCGCGGCAACTTTCCCATCGTCGGCGCGAGTGGGCTCGAGCTGATGGTGAGGACCTGGCTCTCGGAGTGGTTCGTGCGGCCGCGCTTCAAGGAACTGGTGGGACACCCGCTGGCGCTGCTCGGCCTCGGCAACGAGGGCTGGCCGGCGCCGCTGCGGGCGCTCCTGCTCACGGGCGGCGTCATCGCCCAGGCGAGCATCCTGAACTCGTTTAGCCACTACCACACCCCGCTGCTGATCTCGCTGGCGCGCACGCTGATTGCCCTCACTATCGGGCTCACCGTCGGCCTGGTCCTGCTTCCTCTCGCCCGCGTCGCCGCCTCGAGCGGCAAACGCTGGCTCAGGAGCGCCAACGACGGCCGCCTGGAGCGCGTTTAGCTTGGCGCGCGTCTTGCTGAGTGGCTACTACGGTTTCGGCAACCTGGGCGACGAGGCCTTGCTGAGCGGACTCCTGCACGGCCTGCGCGCGAGGGGACACCAGGTCACGGTCTTGTCGGCCGATCCGGCGGGGACGTGGGCGCTGCACGGCGTCGCCGCCGTTCACCGGGTGAGGGGGGTGCTGCTTGCGCTGCTCAGACACGACGCGCTCGTCTCGGGCGGCGGCGGCCTTCTCCAGGACAAGACGAGCGCGCGCAGCCTGCGCTACTACCTGGGCCTCATTTCGCTGGCCCAAAGGCTCGGCAAGCGGGCGGTCGTCTACGGGCAGTCCGTCGGTCCGCTGAGCCCCGTGGGCAGGGTGGCCGTGGCGAGGGCGCTGCGGCGCGTGCCGGTGGCGGTGCGCGACGAGACCTCGAGGCGGGTCTTGAGAGCGCTCGACATCGACGCGGCGCTCGCCGCCGACGCCGCGCTCCTGCTCGAGGCCTCTCCCAGGGAGCCTCAGGCGGACGCGCCCCTCCTGCTGGTGCCGCGGGGGGGGTATCCCGAGATCACCGAGGGCCTCATCTACCTGGGCCAGGCGCTGGTGAGCCGTGGTCAGAGGGTGGCTGCCCTGGCTATCCACGAGGCTGAGGACGGGCCCTGTGTGGACGCGATGCGAAGAGAACTCCCCTCCTTGCGGGTCCTGGCGGCAGCGAGCCCGGCCGAGGCGCTGGCGCAGGTGGCCGGCGCGCGCTACGTCGTCTCCGGCAGGCTGCACGGCCTCATCCTGGCGGCGGTGGCTCACTTGGGGTTCAGCGGCCTCGTCTATGATCCCAAGGTGGCGGCCTTTTTGCAGGAGGCGGGCAGACCCGCGCACGCGCTGCCGCTCGATCACGCGCGGCTCGTCGCGGACGTGCTGGACCCGAGGCCGCTCGAGCTGGACAAGCTGGCCGTTCTCAAGGGCCGCGCCGAGGCCGGTCTGGACTGGCTGGACGGTGCCCTGGGGGGTGGCGCGAAAAAAGGCCAGAGAGGCCGAGGATGAGCCGCCCTGGCCGTCTCGCGGCGCTGGCGCTGGTGATGGCAGGTCTGCTGGCCTACGCGCAGCCGGAGAACTTTGAGGCGATGCGGGCGCTCCTCGACGAGGGCCGCTACGCGCTGGCCGTCCAGGTCGAGGGACCGCGCCTGGTGACGGCCTTTCCCGAGGAGGCCGAGGCCTACTACCTCTACAGCCGGGCGCTCTACCTCGTCGGCGACCTCGTGGAGGCCGGGGTGCAGCTCGAGGAGGCCATCGCGCGCGACGGCGGCGAGCCGCGCTACCGCTGGCTGGAGGCGCTGCTCGAGGCCGACGGCGGGCGCCCTCAGGCGGCACAGGAAAGGCTCGAGAGGCTCTTCAGCGCGGCACCCTCCTACGCCTTGGCGATGGACTGGGGCCGCGTCGCCTGGCAGGCCGGGGACTTCGACAGCGCCATCCGCGCCTTTACGGAGGCCCAAGCGCGCGAAGGGGGCCGCTATCAGCCCTGGCCCTACTTGAACCACGCCCGCCTGCTCGGTTACCAGGGACGCTTCGAAGAGGCCATCGACGTCTTGCAGACCGCCATCGACGTCATCGTCGCGGCAGAGGACACCGCAGAGGACACCGCAGAGAACGCGGCAGAGAACGCGGCGCCCCGGAACGACGAGGCCGCGGTGCCGCATCCGGCCTATGTCGAGGCCTTCTACCTCCTCGGCGAGGCCTACGAGGCCTTGGGCCAGCGCGAGGACGCGAGGGCGAACTATTACGCCGCGCTCTCGGCCGACCCCATCCACCAGCCCTCGAGAATCGCCCTCAACCGCCTCGAGGACGAGGGGCCCTAAGCCCGCAAAGCCCTCCAGCGCGCGCAACTCTCAACCTAATCAAATCCTTAAGGAGAACTCGGAATTATTTGTATTTTATGAGACGAGGCTATGCTATAGTCTAGTGTAACAGACCAAGTAGTCTGTTCATCTTCACCCCCCTTGTTGCGGCCACGCCGCAGCATGTTCCGCCTAAAAAGGAGGCCTCACATGCTAAGCATTCCTCAAGCCAGCCCGCAGGCGTGCATCCCCCCCGAGGTCGTGCCCAGCACGCTCGCCCACCCCACCCGCACCCTGCAGCCCAACGATGTGCTCTACGAAGCCGGCCGCGAAGCCAGCTCGCTCTACATCGTCAACTACGGCGTCTTAAAGGCCATCGTGCCGACCTCGCTCGGCCGTGACCGCATCGCCGACCTCTACGGCCCCGGCGACATCCTGGGCACCGCAGCGCTCGACGGCGCCAACCACGCCGAGACGGTCATCGCCGTCCACGACGCCTGCCTCACCCCCATCGACCCGCAGCAGGCCTTGAGCGACCGCAAGCTGCGCGACTTTATCGTGCAGGGCCTGGCGCGCCAACTGCGCCGCAGCCGCGAGGCCATCGACGACGCCGAGCTGCCCGTCGGCGCCCGCGTCACCCGCGCCTTCTTGCGCCTGAGCCAGCGCTTCGGCCAGGGCGCCGACGAGGGCCAAGGCATCAAGCTGCCGCTCGCCCTCACCCATGAGGACCTCGCCTCGCTGACCGGTTCCTCGCGCGTCACCATCACCCGGATTCTGGGCGAGCTGCGCGGCGAAGGCGCCCTCTCGGGCACCCGCGGCGTCTACCTGGCCAATGTAAAAGGTCTCGAGGCAGCCACCGACAACTACGTCATGCAGGCCATCTGAGCGACGCGGCTTACCACCTTACTCGAGGGCGGGATTTATCCCGCCTTTTTCTTTGTCCCTTAGGACTTTGTGAACAGTGGCTCCTGACAAGTCACCACCCTATAATCAGGCGCATAATCAGGCGAAAATCGCCGATTGATCAGGTGTAAGCCATGAGGTAATTACTCAACCCCCTTGCAATCCACAGTCCATACGTGAATAGTAGTGCTATGACCTCGTTGCCCGAGAAGTTGCCTCCCCTGGAAGGACTGTCCCACCAGGAGAAAGACGCACTGATTCA